>PANU01000013.1 GCA_002707745.1 Flavobacteriaceae bacterium | reverse complement strand
GTACTACAGTCTCGAGAAAGAGCGTGCTGATTACGTTGCAGACATTTATCTCTCAATCATCACGCATGGTCAGGGAGAAGAGGGATATGAGAAGGCAATGTACCAGCGAAAGGTCTTTCCTCGACAACAAATGCCTGGGATTAACGATCGTCAGAAAGCGGCTGGCCTTGCACTTCAAGGCTCGGACATGGCTTTTAATCAGCTTCTTAATGAGCAGATGGGTGCTGCCCAGCAGCAGGGTACTGTGGAAGACGCGGTATCCCGATCGGCGCAAAGACAAGAAGCGCTAATATCTCCACTTGAAGGAGGGATGTAATGGCGACATTACTTTACGTTCGCAACGTAACATCTTTGTTTCGCGCATACACGGATGAGCCAGACCTTTCATTTCTTACAAGTGCAGATACCCAGACCTATCTTGAGATTGGGTACAACGAGTTCCGGCAAAAGGTTACAAGTCTTGCGCCTGCCACATATGCTGTAGATGTAACGATTACGCCAAGTGGAACTACTTACAACTTAGCTACTGGCGCGGTAAAGATACTTGGCTCTTCTCCTACAAGCGCACGCATGTCTCGGTTGCTCTCTATACGCAATGCAACTCCAGATATTGACCCGTTTATTTGGACAGGGGCATCCTCAAAGCGAGCTTTGCAAACGACCTACCGAGGCTATTACCTTGAAGGCCAGTTGCTTCATTTTAGTGCAGATACTACAGCCCCGCTTAAAGTCCAGTACGTGCCAGAAAGCACGGTAGACTGGACCAAGTCTGCATCACACGAAAATGAATACATCGATGACCTTGTGGAGTTCCACGACATCATCGCATTGCTTGCGTACAAGCAATACGCAATAAGGGACAGCAGTACCAGTGAGCAAATCCAAAGACAACTCAGCATGCGAATGCGGGATTTGGAGTCTACTCTCCTTCGGCGCAATTTCGATGGGCCGCACTATGTGGCTCGCACAGACACAACCTACGAGGACTACTAGGTGGCTACTGACTCCAAAGAAGTAGAACTGCTTCGAGAAGGCTTGCAATCCACCACCGCAAGCAAAGGAAGCTTTGCGCTTAATCTTCACTACTTCCAAAACGCATGGCATGTGCGTAAAGGGTTTGGTCAGAAGTTTCAGCGAAGCACCGAGTTTTCTACTCCTTTTGTTGGAGCCGCTGCAACCTCAGTATACTGGGGCTTTGTCGAGCATATGGGAAGCAAGCTAATACGAACTAACTTTGGTCACGATCAACTCGTATCAGTATTTGCCGCTAGAGTCAGAACGGGGGCTGCGGTTGGATTTTATACCCGCAACCTTACATCGTTAATTTACACTGTAACGATTGATGATTTAACGACCGGCGACCATTGGGAAGAGGCGCTGTATCCTCATACTTCCGCACAAGCAGCGGCAGACGCAGACACAAAGGCTGCGACAGATCAAATGGGTCTTTCCCTTCCTCGATGGCATGGGTGCTACGAAGTTTCCGCTAAGCCTTCTTTGACTACGCCTATTTCTAAAGGAAGAGGGAAAGACTATGCAGCATGGCTTTCTCCGTCCGGTGAAACATTAGACATTAATGAGCCTAAGCGTCCGTTTTTCTTTTGTGAATATCGAGACAATTTAATCTTTGGGAGCCCCAGTGCAGGTCTTTGGTCGTACTTTCCAGCGTCATACAGGGAAAGCCGAAGAAAAACTGTAAACCAGCTGTATGAATCAGAGTGGATGGAGCCTTATTCAGAATCTTCAGCCATCAAACAAATATCATTGTGCAACGGTCCATTCTCAGATGGGTATCGATACTTTAGGCAGAGCACATTTGAACCTCCTCGGGCTGCAACCGTGCTTGGTAGTCGAGTAGTTTATGCCGGAGAGCGTTCACTGTATTTTTCAGACTCAGGTTTTCCAGCCTCAATCATGGCAACGAACGTCCTGTCGATTGACTCAGACCATGAGATTACAGCGATACAAGAGCAGATGGGCAACCTGCTTATCTTTACTAAGAGCGAGACATTCTTGTATCGCCCACAACGCGGGCTCGTTGTTTCAGGTGGTCAGCTTGATAAAATCTCTGAGTTTGTGGGTTGCGAAAACGCAATGTCTATCGTTCAGGCAGAAGGTAATGTGTTCTGGGCTGACTCAAGAGGAGTGCATCGAACAACAGGAAACATGTCCATCTCAACAATGACGGACGATATTGATGACCTGTTTACTACGTTTATCACAAACCCACTTACGTCTTATTACGCCGAGTCTGGAGTCACTACAACAAGTCGAGCTCAACCAAAAACGGTTACAAAATACAAGCCCAAAAACCTGCATTTAACGTACTCAAACAAGTTACGCGCCCTATTCCTTACGATGCCAGAAGAAAACGCTTCTCTGTGCTGGAGCGAGGGCAAGTGGTCGCTTTGGACAACCGAGTCTAATGTCTTTGTGTCAGGAGGGTCTGATGTTGTCGGGACAAAGCGAGATATGGCAAGCCCTTGGATTGTAGCAAGCGAGTCAGGGCTTTACATGGTTACGACCGCAAGCCCAAAGCTTGTTGATGATGCGGCAAGATATGATGGAAATGCAGGAACCCCGGTTAACGAAGACGTTTTAACGCAGTCGTATTGTGTTCTTGAGTATGGAAGGGGAGGGGCAATCGATAGAAGCGTTGATGACGAAGATCAGCGCAAGCCATCAGGGTATTGGGAAGTGCCTACAATTGGCTATGGCACACGAGGATATATTTACTTCGATCCTCCGTTTCGCCTTGATACGGGATATCAGCTACCAGTAGCTGGCGTGTCTCCAGTGGCAAGCAATCAAGTATATATGGTTCAGCCTATATCTGTGGTGTGTCCAACTACGCGCTCTGCCGGCATAGATGAGTTTCGCGTCATATTTGATTACGACACATTCAATTGGGACATCCAAAAGACTGCTGGCTCTTCTACTAATTGCCTTGTGCTTTTTCCATCTGAAAGAATTGCAACCGGATCAGATTGGTTAGCTACGGAAGCAGGCTCAACAATTACATTGCAGTTTCAACAAACTGGCACAAACCCAGACATGAACCTTAGTGTCGGAAAGAGGTCTGTCCTTTGTTATTTAATTTTCAAAAAAGCTAATGTTACGACCAGTGTTAGCTCTCCAGCTATACAGGTAAATGTTACGGGAGCAAGTGCCCCATACGTTGATAACAATAACGCTGGAGATCAATACCTTCAGCCAGCAATTTGGAAGCAGTATTTCTTTGGAACCGACGACGCTTCCTATCAAGACAACGTAGCGCAACCTGTAGACTGGGCATACAAAAGCGAACAAGTTGGAATGGATGAGTCTTCACTTTTAAAAGCGCGAGGGCTCTACGCTCGAGTAATGAGCCATGGTGCAGGAGCATCGGCAGACTATTTAGAGCCATCGTGGACTGTTGGTGTTTTTAATACCGTTGTCGGCTCAGACCGCAAAGGATGGATGAGCCAGGTAGTTGATTACACCGGAACAGAAACTACCGAAGAAGCAATTCAGCGCGTCATCAACCATGCCACGATAAGGACTCGCATCCTAAGCTCTGCTAGTACGCTTCTTAATAAGACGTTTGGAACCGCTCTTGTTCAATGGGGAGCCAGTGGCGCAAACACAGGAAGCTACCTTATTGACGATGAAGAGACATCGGTGATTGCAACAAGCGACTCAGTCAAAGGTCAGTGTTTCTCGTACATGCTTTTCGGCCACATCCAAAACCGAGCTCAAGCGCTTGAGATTGAATCCGTTAAGGCTGCGTTGAAAGTTCTGGGCGGAGGAAGAAGGAGGAAAGGGCACTAATGCGTATTCCTCACGAGCTGGTTTACCGTAGAACAGGTAAGGTCAAAACAGAGTCTGACGAATCGATTGACGTCAATAATCAACAGTCAAGAAACGAACTGACAGACGCATTCAACAGTCTAGACTTAATGCTAGACCATGAGCCTTTTGTTGAAGAGAAAGAGCGCCGAAACTATTTCAGCCTTGCGCCTGGAGATTTCAATGGGTCTATCTTTAAAAAGCCAGACTCAAGCATATTCGGAGTTGCGGGCGGAACAACTCTACAGACTGCCCTCTCTTTAAGTAGCAGGCACGTTATTGATGGCGTAAGGCTTACAAACTCGGCAGAAAGCCGTGGGGCTTTAGTCCAATTAAGCGCTACATCTGTCGTCGTATTTAGGTCGTGCGTGTTTGAAAGGTCAGGCTCAAGCAATGCTCCAGTATGGGTCACCGTTGCAAACGGGGGGAAAGCCGTTTTTATCGGGTGCATGTTTCTTGGTTCGGGCACAGGTGGTTCAATCATCACAAACGCAGGGGCGGCGGCAAACGTGCAAGTAGTTGGATGCTACAACGGGACCGGAATTGCTTTCGCAGGCGTAACAAGCGCAGCATTGGGGAACATCTGATGGCTTATAAAAAGCACCCAAGAGAAATCACAGACCAGCAGTTCTCAACCGGAACTACGATTGATGGAAGTCGTATAGATGATGCGATGTCAGATGCGGTAGATCGCTTTAACGACGTTCCCAGGTCTGACATTGCCACTCGATGGACACAGATGCAGTACGTGATGGGTTTTTCAAAACCCAATCCAAACCCGTATGTACCCATTGGTACGCAGCCTTTTCTTCCAATTATGAACGAAGATATATTTACTTTGAATCCACCACCCGAGGTGATTCAAAACCCCTGGAGAATTAAAGCTTGCGACATGATTGATGTCCAGCCCGCACAAGCAGCAGCTAATTGCCAGTATGCGTGGACAGTGCCTATTCATTTTTCTAACCCAGTCATTGTTGACTCAATTCACGTCTTTCTAACTAAAGACAACGCGACTGACACAACGGCACCAACAGCAGCTATTGTCGAATATAATGGGCCATTTGCATATGGAGCGACGGCACCTCCAGGAAGTTCAACCGGAGAAAACTCAGAGGACTTAAGCATTGTCATGCATGTAGACAGTCCGTTTGCCCCAGAAGAGCGAAGCCAAAACGATGTCGAAGTCGTCAGAAACAGGTTTCAAATAAACAGGGAAAACTTTACGCAAATACCTTGGCCATCTTATGCAACATCTACCAATGCTGGCGGAAGCGCTTGGACCGACATGCTTCCAGCGCAATACCCAGGTGGAGGGCCGGCAGGCTCGGCAATCATACTTGATGACCTTAACGTGCCAATCCACGCTAACGCTCGAGTAAGGCTCGCGATGGTCATTCCTCCGTTGTCGCTTACGTTTGGAACAAGAGTAAACAATACATGGAGCTCGTCAGTTGCTACATGGGGTGCTGCGTATTACACAATGGTCCTAACGGTGCTTGAGGAGATTGTGTAATGACAAAGGTAACGCGAACCAAGCTAGCTCGAGGAACGAAGATCAATCCAGATCACGTACACGTTCCTTTGTCTGGCATTGCATCACAGATAAACGCTGGCAACGTCGATGCAGTGCAACTTCAGCAAAAACAAGGCACCTTTCGCATCAATTTGAATTTTGCGTCAATTGGAGCAGAAGGGCCATTTAGAACACAAGACCCATGGTCAGTGCCATTTTGCCTTCCGCCTCTCCAAGAGTATTGGGATGTAACAACCGTAGGGGCAGTGGTTGGTTCTAAACAGTGGAATACAAACCAAGATACACCACAGATATTTCTCGACGAACTAAGTCTTGGGTTTGATCAGAAAGACTCACCTGCCGCCATCGTAAGCGAAGGAGATTTTTCGGGAGCAGGAAATATTAACACGGCAATGAATGCGTGCGACTACAGCACGCTTCAGGCCTATGATTTTACCATTAGCTTGGTTGAAAAAAGCCAAAAGTTTTTTGGTGGAACTGATGAGTTGTATCGAGCAGACAGAACGATCTTTTCAATACCTCTCGAAGAAGTTCTCTTTTCTGGATTAGAACGACGAGAAAACCCGCTATTGTTGAGTGACATTAACCAAGCGATGAACCCATACAAAACTTACGCTTTTGTTATCCATGCGCCGAATTTGTATAAAACAACCGGAATGCAAGACGTAAACTATTACGCCTTTATTTCGATGACGATCAGCATGAAGTTTAGGACCGACTTAGTCAGACGAGAAGAGTACGACAGTGGTGCGGGAAAAACGCCGCAAAACTTCCCAACAAAAGATAGCCACTAAGCAAAACGCTCGCGAACAGCAATTGGCCAAGCTATTTCGATAACGTCCCCAGTCGCTGGAGACACTATAACTGCTGACGACGCAAAAGGCGTAAACACTAACTATGAGGCGATAGACCGCGTGTTTCGGGAAAAGATGCGCGGTGGATACAATACGCTTGGAGAAGTTGCAGGCAGGCAAGAACTCGATCAAGACGCCTCGTATGAAGTCATTGCAGTTCCTTTAATGGGAAATCAGATATGCGGCGGCATTATTGATTACCGTGCAGGGGATGCGCCCTATTGCGACCATACAGTCGCCGCCGCCCAACAGGTTATTGCTGACCGCAGGTTTATACCGATTGTCCGACCATTGGTTATTCATCATGTAGTGCTTGCGTGGAACTGGCAGAAATTTCAAACGTATATTACTGGCGGTGGCCAGCAAACCACAGCCTCTCCGTCTAGAGCTACGGGTGCTCCGTACGCTAGCACGTTTAAATGTGAAGTTGGCGTGGGTGCTTTAACTGGATTGCGAAGCGACATGCGGACGTATCAGTCAATTGCATCGCATACGATGACAGGACCTTATGGTGCAACCGGAGAGCCGGATGCAACATGGAGCGCCAATGAGATTGATCGGATACGGATTGGTGATCAATCCGCAGACCAAAGGACCGCAGCAGCTACAGGGACAGCGATTGGTCATTGGGACTGGGAGCTCCACTACATACCGATTCGTGGTGCTGCTAACCCTGCCGGCACCGGCTCGGGTTACTACCAGACTGACCAACCATTCTTTGTGGGTAAAGGGTGGTCACCTGTTTCTGGAAGAACAAGTGTACTCAACACGGCAGGAAGCAGTGCCCCGCTTACTATTGGTCAGGAGCAGGTGATTGAGGTTAGGATGCGTATAACGGACCCAACTCTTGGACTGCACGGAACAAACCGTTTCAACCTTACCGGGTATGGCGGGCACTACGTTTATCTTATCTGCAAGAAAGCCCTTACATAGGAGGACACGATGGCAATATCTACAGGTGGCAAAGGCCTTAAATATAAAGGCGGCATTGCATCGTCTCCAGGGCAATTATCTACAGACATGCTTCAGCAGGAGGCCGCGCGAAGGCTAATTGGTGAGGGCGCAGCAGGAAGGACGTCTGCCGCTGAAGACGCGGTTGAAAGGTTTAGAGGGCTCGAACAGTCAAGCATGACTCGCGCGTCTCAAGCCGCCGGTCAGCTAATGGCTCAAGCTACTGGCGGAATAGGTGGTGGTGCATCCTCTGGCGCAGTGCTTGCTGCTGGAGAGGAAGCGGGAAGGCAGGCTGCGAATCAATACTCGACCATTGCGGGCCAAGCGGCAAAAGACATCTTTGCGGCTGAGTCTGCGCTTGGTGAGGCCCAGATGGACCAAGCGGAAATTATGAAGGGAACAACCCTGTCTGCCGAAAGAGCCAATAAGAAGATGTCTTACGCGCAGGCAGTTTCTGGAATCATGGCAGATTTAGATGCAGGAGTTTATGACTCTGAAGACCAGGCGCTTATAGCAATTGCTGGATTAGCGGCATCTGAGTCTGACCCAGAAGTTCAAGAATACATTAAGAGCCTTGTTCGCGGCATGGCGGGAGATGACTTTGCTACAGGCCTGCTTAGGCAAGTAACAGGTCTTCCTTTACCAAAAGACCCGTTGGCAGTGGCTTTAGAACCAGGCGTGTAGGAGAGCATTATGGGGCGTGTAACAGACAGGTCGGCGTTCAACACTCCAGTTGCGCCTTACAAGAGGGTTGGTAGGTCGCGCCCAAAACGTGATGCCATCGACACCGCTCTTGGTTTGATTAGAGTAGCCAAAGGTGTTGGTCCGCTTATCGATGCGGCGGCGGCGGGCATTTCTGGTGCGGTTGCAAAAGGTGAGCGAGCAGAGGCAATTGAAGCTGAAAAGCAAAAGCGCTTAGCACAAGAGGCTGAAAAGAAACGCCAAGAGGCATTGCAAGCTCAAGCTGCGGAAGCGGAACGACTAAAGCTTGAGGAGATTGCTACATACGGACCCGGTTCTGTTGAACTAGAAAGGCCCGCTATTTTAGATGCGAGACTAGGAAGAGCAGGAAGGCGCGGTCAGGCAGTACGTGCTGCTAGGCGGCTTGGAGGGGCGCCGGGATATCAACTCAGAATGCCTGGAGAGACGTCTGCTCCTGGCACAGGACCTGTGTTAACACGCCCGCCTGCCACTGATTTACAGTTTAAAAGCCCTATTCTGTCTGAGCCTTATCCTTATTTAGATTTTAAAACAGGAGCGTTTGAAGGTAAACAAGACTTGCCTTCTCCGCAAATGCTTGATGCCCAGCTTGCATTGCGACCAGAGCTTGCTGCGCCTGTAGCTATGCAGCCTGTTCCATCTATAACCCCTACTCCTCCTGCTCCTCCTGCTCCTGGTGTAGTGTATCCACCAGGAACTCCTGGCGAGCCTCCTAAGCCGGCAATGCCAGTTCCAGCGGGGACTGTTGCTAAGAGGTTTTACGACGCCGCTGCTAAACGCAGAGAGTACTTAGAGCGAACAAGAGGCACCGCAATTCCTTCAATGGAAAGCCTCTTGTCGATGAGCCTTGATGAGTTGCGCACGTTGGCTAAGTTTGGTCTTTCTGCTGACCCAAGAAGGCGCGTTGCGGAGTTGAAGCGCATTGGTGATGCAGCAACGGTTGTTGGTCGTGTAGAAAAAGCACCAGGTCTTCTTGGTTTAATTACAGGGACTCGAGGTGGAGCCGCAGGTCGAAAGTATGCGCTAGAGCTTGCAAGAAGAGAGAAGGCTCAAGCGGATGAGCTCGACATGGCAGGCAAGATGGTTTCAATTGAGTCTGCGGGCGAGAATGTAGAAAGGAAGCGTAAACGACGTTTGCGTAAGCGAGGTGGTGGAAGTGGTGTTAGCCGAGCTTTCCGCATGCTTTATTACAAGGACGGCTTGGATGGTTTGTGGAAGCCGAAATATA
This sequence comes from Flavobacteriaceae bacterium, assembly GCA_002707745.1. Taxonomy (GTDB): domain Bacteria; phylum Bacteroidota; class Bacteroidia; order Flavobacteriales; family Flavobacteriaceae; genus Marinirhabdus. The sequence goes on along the minus strand of PANU01000013.1, from coordinate 6,482 downwards.
AAAGCTCCACCTATTGGGGCAGCGAAGAGGGAAGAAAAGAGAAAGGTGGTAAGAATGCGTTTGTTAAGCAATATGACAAGCTTTCGATAAGGACAAAGCGCAAGCACGCTAACGCCGCAAGAGCCTTTAATGCTGCAATTAAAAGTGGTCGAGTTTCTGAAAGAAGGGGAAGGGCTCCGTCTGATGCTTCCTCTAGGCGGTTAGACCTAGGCAGTGGTGCTGTGGCTGCGGCAAAACCTTTAGGTATAACGGTTAAAGGTAAGGGTAATATTGGGCTTTCAGATCCAGCGTATAAAAATGAGTTTATTAGGCTTGTGGACCAAAAGCTTGATCCGCTTCTAAATAAGCCCGAAAAAGAGTTAAGCCCCTCGGAGAAAAACCTAAAAAGGCGTTTGATGAGCATACGAAGTGATGCGAAGGCGGTGACTCCTACAGATGTTAGGCGAGGTGGCTCGTCAGGAGGTCGTCAGCCATTAGTAAGGCCAAGAGGTGGTGGCGGTGGTGGCGTTGAGGTACAGCCTGCTTTTAAAGGGAAGAACTAATGTCAGACCCAGAGTTTATTGATCGCATCGACTCTGACGGAAAGGTTTTACGGTTTCGAGTAGATCAGGGCTGGACTGAAGATCGTGTTAACGAAAACATGATGGGTCGGTTTGGGTATCGAGGCACACCTAACAAGCCTATGGCGCTCCCTTTGCCTCCAGGTCGAGCGAAAGAAGCGATGGTGTTTCCAGCCGGTTGGCCTGAATACGAAGCGCACAACAAACGATTTGAACGCTATGGTGTTGGCAGGAAATTTAAAGACCAGTTTGAATTTGAAGCACTTCAGCAGATGCGAAGGGTTGCGGAGCCTGCCGAAAAGTCGTGGGCTTTAGAAGAGCATGCTGACAACCTTTCATACGACGCCATATCTAAAGGTGCGTTTGATACTCCAATGGAGGGAGGGCAAACTGTAGCTAACGAAGTTCTTAGAATGCGTTCTAAGGCTAGGTTAGACAGGGACAAGGCTTTTGATGATTTTGTTGAGCTATCAACGCTTCATCCAAAGCGCTTTAACGCAATGGTTAGGGGGTATTTCGGACGCGACTTTGAAAGCCCACAAGAAGCGCTTGCCGCCTTGCAGAAAAGAATGGCAGCTCCAATGGAGCTCGGATTAAGATACGCTGAAGGTGGAGAGAAAGAAAACGGGGAAAAGGTTGGTCTTCGATCTGTAGGTTTAAAGCCTACATACATTCCACTTACGCCAATAGTTTCAGGCGTTCGCGGAATGGAGTACGGACCTCAAAGCATGCTTCCGAGCTTTAAGGTTTTATCTAAAAACCAACAACGCCCAGTCACACCTAAAGACACTTTGACACCTATGAGGTTAAGTGGGTGGAAAGGAAAGGGTGAAAGCGGGCAGGGTTACAACATACCTGCTGCACCTCTGTATATGACGCAGATGGTTGAGACTAATCCGAGCCAAGCTACTAAGCTTATTACGCAGCATTTTATGACGCACATACCAGAAGAGTATGATGCCGGTCCGTTGCGCGATAGGTATGTGAGTCGCGTAGTTCCCATGTTAGTTCAACACGCTTTAAAGCTCGGAAGATTAGAAGCGACTGGATACGATGGTCACCGGCAAAGGCCAAGAGAGGCTTACGAGTATTTTCGTCCAAGGTACACGCCCGATCTTAAAGGATGGGCAGCTGAAGAGGATTATCGAAAAGCTGTCGAACTTGGACTAAGCGCAATTAAGGGGACGGATAAAGATCTTCTTGAGATGTTTGGTGACCCCGAAGCTGAAGACACGTTCTTTCGCGCAAGAGACTTTTTTACCAAAACTCTTTCTGGGTATGTGAACACCGGAAGATTAAGTTCATCCGCAATACAGACCCCCTCTCTTTTATTTAAGAAGCTAGCTGAGTCTCCAGATTTAAAATTGCTTGAGGCGGGCATGGACCCCACAAGACTAGGGGATGTTTCAGCGATTTACAGGCAGATGAGTTCTGCGCATTCAGACAGTCTAGACCCCACGAAACTCGATTTGTTTGACCCGGAAAGGCTTGAGCAGCAACGAAAAGTGACTGAGCTTTTTGGCCAAGGCAAGCTGACGCAACAGCAGCTTTTAAGATATTACAGTGGAGAGCCAGTATCTATAAGGGAGCAAGAGGGTACTACAGCAAAAGGATTGGGGGATTTTGTACTGGGGATGCTTTTATCTCCGGCGCTTAATCAAACCGGACGAAAGGCCAATGTTTCACCAGAAGAGGCCACAGAACTAAGAGATCGGCACTATTGGTCACCATCTCTTGGGATGCTCGGGACAACGCTTGGTGAGGTATGGGGGCTGTCTCGAGGTCTAGCCAAAGAAAGCGCTACAGCATTAGATGACATAGGTCTTGGTGAACTCGTTCCCAATGGCTGGGTTGCAGACCAAAAAAACCGATGGAACGACATGTACGGTTACCATCGGGAAGACATTGATAGTCGATGGAATAAACAGCTAACCGGACAAGGGTCAGTTTTTGGAAAGCCCGATGCCGAAGGGGTCGCAGGCGCTGTAACAAACATAGCTATGCAACCGCTTAGGTGGACCGAAAACCTTACAACAGACACGTTCGATGTTTTTAAGGGGCTGTACACGCTTCTTGGTCAGATTACGCAATTAAGCCCATCAGACCGGATAAAGCTTTTAGAAGCCAAAATCATTGATACGCGAATGGAGGCGGGCGGAGAGGTTCGCCCGATGGATGTGCCTGAGCGCTTAAGTGCTCAAGTGAAAGCTCGAGGGGAGGATTGGGCCGAGCTTCTTACAGGCATGAACGTCTTCTTGCAAGAAGCGGTTAGAACAGAAGATGCCCAAGGAAACTTTGAGCTTGGATTAGGCAAGCTTTGGGGTACACGCCCCATGTCCGCAGCCTTGATGGCATTAGATGGCGCTCGACTTATTTACCATGCAGGACCTCTTCGTAATTGGCTTGGTCCAGCAAGGCACGCTGCTCTTGGTAAGCAAATAAGAAAAATGGACAGCGTTGTCACAAAGACTCTCTTTGCGCCTGCGTTTGTTACGGGAAAAATTTACGGAAGAGCTGCTCGGTACTTTAGTGAAAAAGGCTTAATTTCTAACGAGCTTGCTGCGAACTGGCTTGCTGACGATGGTCTTAAAAACGCAGTCGCAGAAGAAAGAATTACCCAAAGAGACGTGCGAAGCGTTGCTTACGCAATGAACGAAGGAAAGCTTGCAGAAGTTCTTCCGTTGCTGGCGGACGAAGCGCAGGTTGTAATAACTCCATACATTGCGCGAACGCTTGCAGAGGCTGAAGGCGTTGTTGTACCAAACCCCCTGGAATATGCGCAGCAGATAGACCAGCTTTTACCAGAAGGCGTTCTCGGTCCAGAATTTAGGGTTGTTGACTTAGTTTCTGACGCAATGATTGCTGGTGAAATGCGTAGAGAGGCTCGGCGCGTTTCGACTTCACCAGGCAATCGGCAAGTAACGCTGGCTGACTTGTTTGAACAGGAGACAGATCGCGGGTTTCAACGCAAAGACGGGCAACCATACAAACCGGGCGACCAACTAGAAGGGAATCCTGGCGTTTGGGCTAGCGGCATGAACTCTCCGTATCACGTTGCAAGACGGTCCGTTGGTGAAGTTTTAAGCGGTCAACCAAACTCTAATCCGCCAGTTGTGCATGTTGATCCAAGGCTTTATGCGCAGGCTCTTGCAGATATAGCTGAAGAAATAATTAGATATGAAAAAAAGGGTAACATTACAGAGGCTGTAAAAGACCGTGTCATCGCATCTATCGCATCCATGGCTGATGAGGCAACGGGTTACATACCGCTTTCTGAAAAGGCCAAATCTGGAATGGCTCTTTTTGAAACAAAGAAACGCGCATCCGACAGGCCCGCGTTAAGCTCATGGGGGGTCAAGAGAACAGATGTCCCTACATACGTGCATCCACGGGTTGTAGACTTTCTAGAGTCTATCGTTGATATGCACAAAATGGCTTTAGACGATCTTGTCGAAAACGGTACAATTAAAAGCTGGGGTGACCTCACTAAAGATGCGGTACGCCTGCAAATGGGCGGAATGATTGATTCGTTTTTAAGGAATCACCAGTGGGTAGTGCAGCCTGGTTTGCCAGTAAGAGTAAACCGCTTAATCGATAGCATGGTTAAATACGCTCGACCGCGCAGATTGACCGGACGCAACACTGCACCTCGTCCGTTTATTGAGCACACCCTAGCAGACTGGATCGCTGCGGGTTGGTGGGAAGACCCTGAACTTGTCGCGCAGATGATCGAAGTAGACCCATCTACGCTTGTTCGCCCCGTTGAAACGCGAGCGCGTCAAGCAGACACGATTAAACAAGTGGGTCTTGCAGATCTTACAAAAGACTCCATGAGAGGAATTACCGATCTCCGTAAGAGATCTGCTTTGAGCAAGACAGAAGAAATGAAGGTTGCTCGTGACACTCGTATAAAAGCGATGGACGAGGCCAAGAGCATCTTTGAGGAAGCAGGGGATGAATTCGCTGGGGTAAGGCACGGATATGTACACAAGCCATCAGGCAAGGTTGTTCACATTTCCTCAGAAAGATGGGCAGATCTAGGCTTTGCAGGCTATGATCACACAGGTTGGCATCACAAAAGAAAATACCCTGACCCAATAGAAGAAAGCCTGAGAAGGCAAGGGTTTGACAAGGTTTTGCCTGATGATTTGCAAGAGGTATATTTAGTAACAAGACCAAGCGTTTCTAAAAAGCAATCCGCATCATTTGAGAAAAAATGGAAAAAAAGAGAAGCCGAGAAACAAGATGCAGAGGCTTATGAAAACCAGTTAAGAGCGTCAAAGGATTATGACTTCTTAATGGAACAACGCGCTCAAGCGGTGCGTTGGGTTGAAGATTTTCAACGACAGATAGATGGAATAAAGCGGAAATACTCACGCAAAGAGTTAAAATACGTTGTTAGCAATGCATACGAAACGCTTCGCAATGCTGAAGAAAACTTAAGGATTGCAGAGCGTTACATTGAAATAATTGACGGTCGCAAAATTAAAAAGCCGTCACCCCCTCCACCCCCTCCACGCCCACACATACCGGGCGCAGTAAGCCTAGCCCCATTAAAAGATGTGGAGGGTGCAGTAAGCCTTGCTCCAGATGAAACCGGAGCGCTTAGTATTGCATCAAGAGACGGAGCTCCGGGTGAGCTTGTAGCTCCGAGAAGAACGAAAGCAGAAGGTGAGGATGCACCACTTGAGACGCTTACTGAAAAGCAACTTAGGGCAGAGGCCGACAAAATATATTTAGAAACACCCCAATTAAAGAATAGATCAATTAGGGCGGCTTTACAGGGTAAGTGGGACTCTAAGGAAGGAAGAAAAGGCCGAAGACGGCTAGATAGGTATTGGAATCGGCATTCTCCAAAAGACTCACCTGAGTTTCAAAGACTTCAAGAAATTCGTGAACTTTTAAAAACAGCGCCAGAAGCTCGGGCTAGAGCAGTTGCTGCTCGCCGCGCAGTGCGACAAACCCCGATGCCTGGAATGCGAACAAAAAGCAAGGCGTTACGTCTGGCTTCGCTGCGTGAAGAAAGGATGCCTTCAAGCCAGCGGTTTGAAGTGTTTACTCCTGAGCAGCTTCTTGATGAGCTTGAGCAAGCCGGTCGAGCCCCAACTAGAACTGTTCAAGGTGATTTGATTGGGTCGATATCTGACATTTCATCTCCGACTGCAATTAGAGATGTGACGAGGATACCCGGCGAGCCGGTGCCAGCAGGACCAGGAAGGTTTTACCCCGACGAAGCCACTAAAAACTTAGGAGTAAAGCCAGACGATTTAACGGGGGCAAGAAAGCTTTCAATGGACGAGATTCACCTGCTTCCGAACGTCGCCTTGGTTGAATACATTTACGGTCGGGCAAGCAGAAACGCTCCTGCCGAAATACGAGCAGCATATGACGGAAGGAACCAAGTAACGCACGGCACGTTTGTTCCTAAGATATACGACGACTTGCCTATGACGTTACAAAGGCTTGAGGAGATGCCTATTGCTGAGCGCGTGGCACTGACATCTGCGTTCAAGCACCAAGAGTTAGTGCGATTTATTCGCATGGCAGAAGAGGGCCAAGCAGGAGCATATCGGATACCAGATGACCTTTTGTTTTTCCCGAATAAGCCATCGAGGGCAACGCTGCCTGTTGTTCCGCACGAGCAAAGTGCAGCGTATGTAAAAGGTTGGCCTGGAAAGAACCCGCTTCCTAGCGGTTTTGAACCACTAAACGATGTTCCTCCAGTTGTCGCCGCTGGAGCCAGGGAAACTGGGCAAGCCATTGCCGACGTGTCTCCACAAGGGCTGGTAAGTGAGTCCGCACAAATGAAAGGCGGAAGCGCAATTAACGACACTGTTCCAGTGCGCCCTGAATACTTGGATGATGCGTTTAAAGTAGATCAGATAGCGTTGAGGCAACAAGTTAACGCAGTCTTAGATGTGT
>PANU01000012.1 GCA_002707745.1 Flavobacteriaceae bacterium | reverse complement strand
GAGTTGTGAGTTGTGAGTTGTGAGTTGTGAGTTGTGAGTTGTGAGTTGTGAGTTGTGAGTTGTGAGTTGTGAGTTGTGAGTTGTGAGTAAAAATGTACTTCAAAAAACATTAATCCAAAATAATTCACTACTTTTGCGCCCGTATTACGATAGTCGTAGTACATACATAACAATCATTTACATAAATATTAGCATGTATTTAGCACCAGAAGAAAAAGCAAAAATTTTCAAGAAACACGGTAAAGATGCAAACGACACAGGTTCTACCGAAGGACAGATCGCTTTGTTTACCTACCGAATCGAGCACTTAACAAAACACCTTAAAGCAAACCACAAAGACTACAACACAGAGCGTAGTCTTGTAAAGTTGGTAGGTAAGCGTCGTTCTTTATTAAATTACTTAATGAAGAAAGACATTATGCGTTACCGTGCAATTGTTAAAGAATTAAATTTACGTAAGTAAGTATTAAAGGGCTCTTTCGAGCCCTTTAATTTTTTAAAAGACCTTCTGTCTCCTGAGCGGAGTCGAAGGACAGAAAAGCTACCTTTAGGTTTTTCATTGGTCACCGTACCTTTTAGTCATTAATAATGCTGGTACACCACAACAACACAACAACACTTGGTTTGAAAATCAAACCTTGACCAAATTAACAAAGGTTTTCCAATTGGTATTACAATTGCCAATGGAGTGTACCGTTTTTAACTTTTACTATCTAAGTAGGTTCCGACGGCGCTCCACCAGACATTGTGATTACAATTTCGGAAAAACCTTTAATGAAAAACAATTTTATGATACCTAAAGTATTTAAAGAGGTTATAGACCTTGGTGACGGTAGAGAGATCTCTATCGAGACCGGAAAATTAGCAAAACAAGCCCACGGGTCTGTTGTAGTTCAATCTGGAAAATGTATGTTGCTTTGTACCGTAGTTTCAAACTACGAGCAAAAAGACCTGGATTTTCTTCCCTTAACGGTAGACTACCGTGAAAAATTTGCTGCAGCAGGACGTTACCCAGGTGGTTTCTTTAAAAGAGAAGCACGACCAAGTGACGGTGAAGTTTTAACTATGCGTTTGGTAGACCGCGTACTGCGTCCATTATTCCCAAAAGATTATCACGCCGAGACACAGGTGATGATTCAGTTAATGTCTCACGACGACGATGTTATGCCAGATGCCATGGCAGGATTAGCAGCTTCGGCAGCAATTCAGTTATCCGACTTTCCGTTTGAATGTGCTATTTCAGAAGCAAGAGTTGGACGTGTAAATGGGGAATTTATCATTAACCCAACAAGAGCGCAATTGGAGGAGTCAGACATCGATATGATGATCGGGGCTTCTATAGACAGTGTGATGATGGTAGAAGGTGAAATGAAGGAAATTTCAGAAGAAGAAATGACCGAAGCCATAAAATTTGCGCACGAGCATATTAAAAAACAATGTGAAGCACAATTAAGACTGGCTGAAGCTTTCGGAAAAAAGGAAACCCGCGAGTATCCTGCCGAAAGAGAAGATGCAGACCTAAAGCAAAAAGTACACGATATGGCATACGACAAAGTATACGCCATCGCTCAAGCTGGTTCTGCAAAACACGAACGCAGTCAGGCATTTTCTGAAATAAAAGAAGAAATAAAAGCTACTTTTTCTGAAGAAGAACTGGAAGATTTTGGCGATTTGGTGTCAAAATACTACCGTGCTGCGGAGAAAGAAGCTATTCGTAATTTAACCCTGGATGAAGGTATTAGACTGGACGGTCGTAAAACAACCGAAGTTCGCCCTATCTGGTGTGAAGTAGACTACCTGCCTTCTGTTCACGGATCGGCAGTGTTTACACGTGGAGAAACGCAGGCGTTAGCAACCGTAACCCTAGGAACCTCCAGAGATTCCAATCAAATAGATATGCCTAGTTATGAAGGAGAAGAAAACTTCTACCTTCATTATAACTTCCCTCCTTTTTGTACTGGTGAAGCACGACCTATTCGTGGAACATCGCGTCGTGAAGTAGGACATGGTAACCTGGCACAACGTGGTCTTAAAGGAATGATACCAGCAGATTGCCCGTATACTGTACGTGTAGTTTCTGAAGTATTAGAATCTAACGGTTCTTCTTCTATGGCAACTGTATGTGCAGGAACAATGGCATTGATGGATGCAGGAGTACAGATGAAAAAACCAGTTTCTGGTATTGCAATGGGATTAATCTCTGGTGGCGATAGCGGAAAGTATGCTGTATTATCTGATATCTTAGGAGACGAAGATCACTTAGGAGATATGGACTTTAAAGTAACCGGAACGGCCGATGGGATTACTGCTTGCCAGATGGATATTAAAGTAAAAGGACTTTCTTACGAAATTTTAGTAAATGCATTAAAACAAGCCCGTGACGGTAGGTTACATATTCTCGACAAATTAACAGAAGCTATTGCTGCACCAAGAGAAGACGTTAAAGACTACGCACCAAAAATGGTAACCGTTCGTATTCCAAACGAATACATTGGTGCCTTAATTGGACCAGGCGGAAAAGTAATTCAGGAGTTACAGAAAGAAACCGACACCACTATTGTAATAAACGAAGATCCCGTAACCGAAGAAGGAATTGTTGAAATTTTAGGAACAGGACAAGAAGGAATTGACGCTGTATTAGCGAAGATAGATTCTATTACCTTTAAGCCTGAAGTTGGTTCTGTATACGAAGTAAAAGTGATCAAAATGTTAGATTTTGGTGCTGTTGTAGAGTATATGGACGCGCCAGGAAACGAAGTGTTATTACACGTTTCTGAACTGGCCTGGGAACGCACCGAAAACGTAAGCGACGTAGTAAATATGGGCGACGTGTTTGATGTGAAATATTTTGGACTGGACAAACGTACCAGAAAAGATAAAGTTTCCAGAAAAGCGCTATTGCCAAAACCAGAAGGCTACCAGGAACGCCCTAAGCGTGATGACCGTGGTGGAAATCGTGACAACAGAGGGCGTGATAACCGAAATCGCGATAGAAACAGAGACTAAGTATTCTGTGATCCATTCTAAATTAAAAACGTCTTCCTACTTGGGAAGACGTTTTTTTTTTGACTCCTTTTAAATTTGTAAAAAAAATTATAAAAAATGTTAAACCATTGTTATTTAACGTATTGAATCAAATTTTTACTTGATTCGACTCTCCGAAATTAGTAGCTTTATGGAACTTTATTTTCAGAAACAATACTGAAAAAGTTGTACGAATTGTTTAACTCTAAAAAAGAAAGATTATGTCAATAACAAAATGGAGAAATACTGATAATTTGTTTCCCTCCTTTTCAAGTTTTTTTGATGATTATTTACCCAGAGATTATGGGAATGGAAACATTAGAAGTAGCAGTCAACCTGCCGTAAATATTTCTGAAGACGATGAGAATTTTGAAGTAGAAGTTGCTGCGCCAGGGCTAAAGAAAGAAGATTTCAATATAAATCTGGAAAACAATATGTTGACCATTACAGGGGAACGAAAAGAAGAAAGCGAGGAAAAAGAGGATAAAAAAGTAACACGCAGGGAGTTTAGTTACAGCTCATTTACCAGGAGTTTTTCACTACCCGAAAGCGTAGAAGCAAATGATATTAACGCCACCTATACTGATGGCGTATTAAAACTCACGCTTCCAAAAAAAGAGGAGAACAAAAAAAGACCTCCCAAACAAATAGAGATTAATTAATTGCTTATGTATATGTAACAAATACTTTCATTAAAAGTATTAACTATAAAGAGGTCGTCTAAATTACTTTTAGGCGACCTCTTTTGCTATAGTATAAGTGTTTTAATACTAACAGATTTTGTTAAAGTCTAAACCCTGTAATAGAACCATTATAAGTTAGTACTTCCCCATCAAAAGATTCACATTTAAGATTATTAAATTTCACTTCAAATTCTAATACGTTTTCTTCACCAAACTGATCTAACCCCTCACGAAGCGTAACAATTTCAATAGTTCCCTGATCATTACCTTCATAACTGGAGGCATTGTATATACTAAGATTAGTATCGTCTATGTGTCTATCAACCTGTAAGTCCTGGTATTCGCCTGATATATTTTGAAAATCTGTAAAAATCTGACCTTCTACTAAATCTGTCAAATCTGTATTAAAAGAAAGTCGTCTAGAATTAGGATTAAAACTATCATCGAAAATTGTATTTTCTCCTATTGAGAAGCTTTGTGAAAATTCATTAGAAAAAACAGACATATCACAATCATTAAATTCTAGTGTTGTAGTGCCATTTTCAGTAATGTTAGTATTTAAAATAGTCATCCCATCTGTACAACAAAACACCTGGCAGGATGGCTCATCACACGCCCCACACATTAGTGCCACATCCTGGAAGTTGGCAGCAGTAACTGTACCAGCACTTGTTTTAGCAAATTCGTAACACAATAAATCGTGGCAAATTTGTGCAATATTATTACAAACCGATGGATCTATTGTAAAGGTTATGGTTGCAGAGCCAGCTGCTGCTTCGGCAGGAGTTATGTCCTTAAACATAATATCACCCGTATCTCCAAAACGCATTCCCACCGCATCTACAACTTCGCCATTCGCTTCGGCCGCAGGTGTAAAGTTTATGGTCGCGGTTAGTTGATCGTCCGTAAACAAAGGCATCCTACTATCATTTGTATTGGTTACCTCTACGTTAGAAGTTTGTGTTAAAGTGGAAGGGTCTATAGCGGTTCCACCTACAACGGTAAAGTTGTTATTTACTAATTCGGCAATGGTCTGTTCGTCATTTTGTTGGTCGTCATCGGTGCTGGAGCCAGAATCGTCCTTTCCACAACCGGTTAATATTAAGGAAGAAGCAAAAAGTAATACAAGTAATTTTTTCATAATAATTTTATGGATTAAAGAATAAATATTTAGGTTACGAAACTACCTCATTTATAATTGCGATGAAATACCCATTAGAGGGTATACTGTAAAAAAATATTTTAACTCAGACACCCATTTCACTTTAGCAGTTGTACGAGACAATGTGCTGGTTTAAGAGCTTAAAAAGGCAACTAGTCACAGTACGTTGAAGCGTTCCAAACCCTAACTTGAGCGTGTCTCAAAGCATTTTTCATTCATTTTTAAAAAAATCAGACACAATTTCAGTTTTCATTTAAAACCCTGTAAATACGTCACTAGCTTCTTAGCCCTTGTATAGGTTTAATGTACGACGGGTTTCAACCAATAGATTTACAAAAGACAGGTATTGGGATCTTTTGCACAATCCTTGCACTACCTATTAAAATTTAACCAGAACAATATGAAAGTACTCGTAATAGGCGCCGGAAACATGGGATTAACATATGCCGAAGGAATGGCAGACTCCCCATTTTTAAATAGACAGAAAATAATGATCTATGATATTTCAGAATCGATCACCGAAACCCTTAACAAAGCGCCACAATTTAACGCTTTTCATACTTTAGAAGACTGTGCCCCTAAGGCAGACATTATTTTTTTGGCTGTAAAACCCTATCACAGTGATGATTTATTTGTAAAGCTCACAAAATATGTCCGCGAGGAGCAAATTATAATTTCATTAATGGCAGGGGTTACTATTTCAAAAATACAAGAAGGTTTAGGCATTACAAAAGTAGTGCGCGCCATGCCAAACCTACCAGCAAAAGTGGGGAAAGGCGTTACCTCCTTTACCGAAGCACCCCAAATAAGCCGTATAGAGCTATTAATGGTGCGCAACCTGTTAGACACTACAGGAGAAGCCATTCATGTAGAAAATGAAAATTTTATAAATGCTTCCACAGGTATTTCCGGTAGTGGTCCTGCCTATGTTTTTTACTTTATGCAATCGATGCTGGAGGCAGCTTTAAAAATGGGATTTTCGGACAATGACTCTAAGGTACTCGTTTCCCAGACTTTTGAAGGTGCTGTTACGTTGTTTAACGACTCCAACCTTTCACCAGAAACCTGGATGAAGCGTGTAGCATCCAAAGGAGGAACTACGCGCGCAGCCTTGGACTCTATGGAAGACAATAATGTAAAAGAATTAATAAAAGAAGCAGCCTACGCAGCCTTTAACAGAGCCACAGAATTAGGTAAAGAGTAATCTTAAAAATAAATGAGTATTTTACGCAACTTTTTAAGCCTTTCAAAGACTAGAAAGTATAGAACTTAATAAAATTGCTATGAAAAAGATTTTTTACCTCCTTCCCCTATTGTTTGTCTTTAGTTTTATCTCCTGTGAAGACGAACCAGTAAATACAGTAGAAATAAACAGAGACATGGTAGATGAAGAACTCTTTAATTACCTTAAATTAATTACCAATGAACCCTCCGATATTTCTATTAACTGTATAGAATTTAATTATTTCTTTACTGTATTCAGTTTTGATGAAAATCAAAACCTGATAAATACTCAGGCAGTTTTTAATAATGATGAATTTGTAGCATTCCTGGATGCTTTGCCAGAAACACATTCTATAAGCGTTAACTATCCTATATCCGGAACCTTAAGCAATGGCGAATTAATTGAAGTAAACACTAACGAAGAGCTTAAAAACGCTATAAAAAATTGTAGTAAAGAAGAGCAACAGCGCCAGTGTAATAATACGCTTGTATCTTGTATTATGAAAGTTAACCCGGTACCGGGAAGCCCTAACGATTTTGAAGGTGCTACTTATAAAATAAACGGAAATGGAACTTTACAGTTCTATTATGAGAACAAAGTATATTTCGGAACCTGGGTAACCCTGTATATTGGGGAAGAATTATTTTTAAATATAGATTTAAATGACGACACCCAAATTGAAGATTTCTGGGATCACAATTGGAAAATTGGCGTGTTTACCGACACACAAATTTTTATGAGTAATGATGTAAATTCGGTCCTTATTGAAAATGACTGTAGCATCTCCTGTAATGAAGAAGGATATCAGGTTTGTGAACTGGACTCCATGCCTGAGGTAGCCACCTTTAACCTTCAAAAGTACAACCCCTGTATTGCTATACCCGCAACACATGATGTAATTTCCAGCATAACATATAGCTTTTATGTTTCAGAAGAAGACGCACTAGCCAACACCAATGCACTAAACCCTACCAACTACAACAATGTGGAGAATCCGCAAATAATTTTTGTGCGTATCGATTACTCAACCACTGGCGATTTAATTGAAACAACAACTATAACCCTTGAAGCCATTCCGTGTACTGGCGGATAAAAAGTATTACTTGACTCAGGAACAACTTATAAAAGGCTGTAAAAAAAATGACCGTACTGCACAAAGTGAACTCTTTAAGCAGTATAAGGATGTGTTGTACTTTGTATCCTTAAAGTACAGCCGTAACCAAGGAGAGGCAGAAGACAACCTGCACGATGCCTTTATGGTAATTTTTGACAGTATTCATAAATTTGAAAACAGAGGGAGTTTTGAAGGCTGGATGAAACGCATTACCATGTTTAAAGCTATAAACAGGTATAAAAACAATAAATATATTCCAGTAGCTATATTGGAAGAAACTGTTACAGACACAGCGGTTGAAACCGAACTTTCAACACTATCACTGGACACCTTGTTGCAGTGTATCCAGGAACTACCAGACCAATACCGGCTAGTGTTTAACTTGTATCAGTTAGACGGGTACTCACACAAAGAAGTTGCTGAAATTTTAAATATTTCTGAAAGCACCTCAAAATCCAATTTCCATAGAGCAAAACAAACGCTGCAAAAAAAAATTAAAACACTAACGCATTCCAAGAAAACCGAACGCAATGGAGCATAAAAAAGACATAGGAGACCTGTTTAAAAACAGGTTGGAGAACGCACAAAAAGCTCCAAAAGGTCACCTTTGGGAGCGATTAGACAACAGCCTGGAAGAACGTGATAAAAAACGTCGCAGAGCTGCGTGGTTCTGGTATACCGGTGCAGGAATTTTACTAGCCCTGCTTATTTTAGGCGGTGTAATGATTTCGCAGTATTCCAAAGGAAATGATAGTACACCCGTTAAAATTTCAACAACAAAAAATACCGATAAAAAAAGAACTACTACTGAAACCGAAATTAATACAAAAACCCAGGTTACTACTAAAAGTACTAACAAAGCAATACCTCAAAGCGGAAGTAAAAAAAACACCAAAGACCTAGAAAAAGCCAAAGATACAAACCAAAGGACATCCATACCACAAGTATTGGTCACGACTCCTTTACAAAAGAAAAAGGACACTACAACACAAAATACTATAACAGAAAAATCTACACAACAAGCAAACCATTCAAATACGCAAAACACTATGACCAAAAGTGGGTATACCGTTACTACCACGCACCAATACTACAACAGCGACCTGGACACTACCACAACAAGCCAGCATAAACAACAAATAGATAGTATAGTGACTGCCAATAAACGCCACATGGCTTTAAAAGACTCTATTTCCAGGAAGCGTGCGCAGGATTCTATTAAAGTAAATAAAACGAAGAAAGATACTGTTCCTGAGTAGGCCCCATGGGCAAACAATTACCAAATTTCAACCAAATCATAAATTCTCCCTCCTTGTCACAATAAAAGGAGTTTGTATATTGCACCTCATAGCCAAGGCAGTATATGCAGCACTTTTCCATCTCCAGGCAACAAACCAACCTGTTAAAAGGTGTGGGAATTTTAATGATTGTCTTCCATAATTATTTTCATTGGATACTACCAATTACCGGCGAAAATGAATTTGTATTTAACCGTGCTTACACCCAAAATCTAATAGAGGCTCTCCTTAACAATGCTACTGAAATCCCAAACACACTACTTTCATTTTTTGGACATTATGGAGTACAATTGTTTATTTTTATAAGCGGATATGGACTAGTAAAATCCTATACAAAAAAGAAACAAGGGTACTTTCGGTTTATCCGCCAACGAGTTTTAAAAATATATCCTGCTTTTATAATTGGTATTATTGTACTGCTCCTATACATGCTTATTGTGTATACTACAGTGCCCGATGTAAGCTGGTTTGCTAAAATTGGTTTAAAACTGGCTATGGTGCATACCCTTATTCCCAGACAGGCATTATCTATTAATGGGCCCTGGTGGTTTTATGGATTAATTTTTCAGTTATACGTTCTCTTTATACCCCTTTACTATATTCTTAATAAATGGCGCTGGAAAGGTTTTTTTATGGTGTTGGCCCTTTCGTACAGCATCATCTTTTTAGCCTATACACCTTTACTTAATCTGGATGTGTATATTATGGCCAATGCCCCGGGTCACATACCAGAATTTATTTTGGGAATGGCATTTGCCTTATTTCCAAAAGTTAATTTAAGCAGATGGGGAGTTTTACTTTCAGTAGCATTAGTAATATTAGGAAATTTTTATTTCCAACTATTCCCTTTTACCTTTATTGCAATTACCTACTTATTGCTGCAAGGAGTATTTAAAACTTTTAAAAAAGAAACCTGGAGGTCTAAATTTGTCGCTTTCTATGGGGACTTAAGCATGTGGTTATTTGCTATACATGGTTTTTTTAGAAAACCATATTTTGTGGATACTGCGCTTGCTACAGACAATGCCTTAGAAAAAATCGCTATTGGTTTATTATATTTTTTAACGGTTACCCTGATATCCGTTTTATGTAAAGAACTATATAACAAAGCAATTAGAGGAAGGATTAAAACACTATAAGTGCTTTTTAACCCTGAGAATTCAATTATCTTTTTAAATATTTCAAAAAAAAAAGCAACCTCTCTGTAACCTTTTACTATGTTATTACGTATAATTACTAGCAGCAAAGTGTTGCACACTCAAATTTTACAAACCTAAATGAGACAACTCAAGATTACAAAGCAGGTTACCAACAGGGAAACCGCTTCTTTGGACAAGTACTTACAAGAGATTGGTAAAGTAGACCTGATTACCGCAGATGAGGAGGTAGAATTGGCACAAAAAATTAAGGCCGGCGATCAACGCGCGCTTGAAAAGCTCACCAAAGCCAATTTACGTTTCGTGGTATCGGTTGCAAAACAATACCAAAACCAAGGGCTTACCCTTCCAGATCTTATTAATGAAGGAAACTTAGGACTCATTAAAGCGGCACAACGTTTTGATGAGACACGTGGTTTCAAATTTATTTCTTACGCTGTATGGTGGATTAGACAATCTATCCTTCAAGCACTGGCAGAGCAATCACGTATTGTTAGACTGCCTTTAAATAAAATTGGAAGTATTAACAAAATAAATAAAACCTTTGCCTTTTTAGAGCAAGCACATGAGCGGCCGCCATCTGCTGAAGAAATAGCAAAGGAGCTGGATATGACCATTAATGATGTGAAGGAAAGCATGAAAAACTCTGGCCGTCACGTCTCTATGGATGCTCCTCTTGTTGAAGGGGAAGATAGCAACCTCTACGACGTGTTGCGCAGTGGAGAGTCTCCCAATCCAGACCGCTCCTTACTTCATGATTCACTACGTACCGAAATTGAACGTGCCCTGGAAACGCTTACCCCTCGCGAGGCAGACGTTATTCGTTTGTACTTTGGGCTAGGAGATCAGCATCCAATGACCCTGGAAGAAATTGGTGAAACTTTTGACCTTACCCGTGAGCGTGTACGCCAGATCAAGGAAAAAGCAATACGAAGACTCAAGCACACTTCAAGAAGTAAAATTTTGAAAACCTATTTGGGATAATAAGTGTCCCGCTTTAACTCATAAAGTATTGTGCCATCTGTAATCGAAGGCTAAGCAAAGTTAAAGCTAAGAGTACGACAGTATCAGTTTTCCGCAACTGCGGAAACGTAACTGTTCGTTTTTTGATTGATGAATGACCTCCGGCTGATTACCGGAGGTTTTTACTTTATATCCTCTAACTTTTTAACCGAAGAAGTAGCTTCTCAACTCTTTCACTTTTTAGTACCTTTGCAAAAAAATATCTTATGAGCCAGACATTAATTGCCCCTTCTATTTTAGCTGCCGATTTTGCCAACTTACAACGCGATGTTGAAATGGTTAATAACAGCCAGGCAGAATGGTTTCATATAGATATTATGGACGGTGTTTTTGTACCAAATATTTCTTTTGGAATGCCCGTTCTGGAAGCAATCACACGCCACGCAAACAAAACTATAGACGTACATTTAATGATTGTAGACCCGGATCGCTACATAAAAACCTTTGCAAACCTAGGAGCGAATGTACTCACAGTACATTACGAAGCCTGTACGCACCTACACCGCACCCTGCAAGCTATTAAAGCCGAAGGAATGCAGGCAGGTGTGGCATTAAATCCACACACGGGTATTTCATTGCTGGAAGATACCATACAGGATATAGATTTAGTTTGCTTAATGAGTGTGAACCCAGGGTTTGGTGGCCAGAGTTTTATTGAAAACACCTACGAGAAAGTACGCGCTTTGAAAAAATTGATTAACGACAAAGGGGCAGCTACCAAAATTGAAATTGATGGCGGTGTAACTAATAAAAACGCCAAGCAACTTAAAGATGCAGGAGCCGATGTCTTGGTTGCTGGAAGTTATGTTTTTAAAGCAACAAACCCCACTGAGACAATTGCCGGGTTAAAAGAAATTTTAAAATAAATACTTTAAAAGAGTCTTGATTTATAATTCAAGACCGCAATAAGTTGCTACCACTACCCTAGCGGTTTATATTTGTGTATGCAACTGCAACCTTCATTCGATACCTGGACAGCTGGTTTTTTAATCGCTGTTGCCATGGGCTTTTTTCTAGTCACACTTCTGTTAAGTAACAGGAACAAAAAAACAGTACCTATAGCATTATTTGTGCTGGCCTTTTCACTTATTTTGCTTCAGTATGTATTGTATTGGACGCATTACCAGTTTAAGTATCCATTTCTAATTCACTTCCCTTCGGTTTGTTATTATACCACAGGTCCCTTATTGTACTGGTATTTTTTAAATCTGTACAAGCTAGAAAAACCTAAATATTTCGCTTTACATTTTTTACCTGCCCTGGTTTGTTTCATTCCGTATGTATGCTATTTATTAAAAAACCTTGGGCTCGACATTACCTATATCCCATTTCGGGATCTTTCCAGCTACTATCAGTTGCAAGTAATACATATGGTGTTGTATACTCTTTTACTGTTCCAGCTCAGAAAACGGCATAAAAATGAGTTGTTAGAATTTAGCTCCATTCGTAACCGATGGGCTGGCGTTTTGGTTGCTTTATACGCCCTTTTTATAGGGGCACTCGTATCCTATTATATTTCAGTGAACTTTACTTTTTTTAACGCGGAATGGGATTACGCCATTTCAATACTAATGACGCTTAGTATTTATACAATTGGTTACTTTATTTTTAGAGAGCCAAAAGTATTTGACGGAGAGTTTTATGCCGAAATATTTTTACCCAATGCCTCTACATCTGAAAGCTTAGAAAACAGGCTGCTGGACGAACTCTATAAAAAAATAACCACGCACATGGTTCAAAATAAACCCTACTTTTCTAACGAATTGCGATTGTCGAATCTGGCAGACCAGTTAGGATTTTCCACCCATCTTTTGTCTAAGGTTATTAATCAGAAATTTGGTGATAATTTTAATAATTTTGTAAATCAGTATAGAATAGAAGCTGCTGAAATTTTACTCAGGGAAGACCCATCTGCGTCCATAAAAACTATTTATTTTGACGTAGGCTTTAATAGTAAAGCTGCATTTTACTCAGCCTTCAAAAAAAAGCATGCCTGTACCCCACTTCAGTACCGGCAAGCTTTAAAACGCTCGTAATTTATAAATTACAGTGTATGGAATTATAATTCTGAACCTGTTTTAGAAAAATCATATAGACATTAGCAGTATACTAATTCTAAAAAATATATGATGAAACAATTACACTTTTTTGTTTTTGCCTTGGCATTAACACTCACAGCACCCTTATTGGGACAGGATCTTAAAATATATGTAAGCGATGCCGAAACCTTTGCTCCCAACACAGGTAAAATTTTGCAATACGATATTGATGGTAGCAACCCCATTACATTTATAGACGAAGAATTAAGCTGGCCACAGGATATAGTTTTCCTGGCAGACCAGAACGCAGTGCTTATCTCCAACCTAAACTCTAACAAAATTACCAAATACAACGCCTCTACAGGTGCCTATATAGGAGATTTTGCAATTGTGGCTGGGGGGCCAACCCGCATGAAAATAGGAACAGATAACCTGTTATATGTATTACAATGGAGCGCTACAGACAATAAGGTGCTGCGGTATGAGTTGGATGGCACCTTGGTAGGCGAATTTACCAGTACAGGTGTGCCAAGAAGTATAGGCATGGATTGGGACAGTGACGGCAACTTGTATGTTTCCTCCTTTTCGCAGGCTAATGTCACTTCTTTTGACACCATGGGGAGTCTTATAGGAGAATTTGTAGATAATACCGAATTATCTGGACCAACAAATGTGTTTATAGATTCAGAGGACAATTTATTTGTACTTGACTGGAACGACGGAGATGTAGAACAATATGATAGTACTGGAGGATATACAGGAAAATTTATAGAAAATTTAGGACAAGTAGAAGGAGTAGATTTTCTTGCTAATGGAAATATTTTGCTTGGCAACGGCACCACTTCCGAAATAAAACAATACCTGTCCAACGGTATGTTTGTTGAGAATACGGTACCTTCTGAAACTGGAGGCTTAGAACAACCCAATGCAGTAATTTTGTTTGATCGATCTACCTTGGGAAACGACACTCCTAAAACACAACACACAATTTTGGTAGTACCTTCTATAGGAAGTCTATTTACAATAAACAATACATCTACTTCATTTATAAAAGGAGTATCTATCTATGATATAACGGGGAGACTGGTAACAACTTTAGAACAAGGTCAAACCACCTGGAATGCCACAACTGTGCCCGAAGGCTTGTATTTTGTAACCCTCACCTCCAATACAGATACAACAACACAAAAAATAATTGTAAAAAAGTAAGTTTCAATATTTTTACAAAGAGCCTGTTCTCGAATTGGGAGCAGGCTTTTAGTATCTTTGTTGTATGGTAACAACACAAGTTCTTATTATTGGCGCTGGCCCCATTGGAATTGCCTGTGCTCTGGAATGTAAAAAAAGAAAACTGGAATATATAGTCTTAGAAAAAGGCACTCTTACAAATTCACTTTTTAACTATCCCCTTACCATGAAATTTTTTTCTACTTCAGAAAAACTGGAGATAGACAACATTCCTTTTATTAGTAAGGACACCAAGCCAGGAAGGGATGAAGCTTTGGAATATTACCGGCGTGTAGTTACCTCAAACAACTTACACATTAAGCTTTTTGAAGGTGTACATTCGGTACAAAAAGACAGCGATAGTTTTAGTGTTATTTCAGAAAAACAAACCTACCGCGCAAAGTATGTTGTGACAGCCACTGGCTTTTACGACATCCCAAAACTGCTTGGAGTACCTGGAGAATCCCTTAAAAAAGTATCGCATTATTACAAAGAAGCGCATCCCTATGTCCTTCAAAAAAACATGGTAGTAGGTGCCAGTAATAGTGCTGTAGATGCCGCTCTGGAAATTTGGAGAAAAGGCGGCGAAGTAACAATGATTGTGCGAGGCACCGCTATTGGCGATCGTGTAAAGTATTGGGTAAAACCAGACATCGAAAACCGAATCAAAGAAGGCAGTATTAAAGCGTATTTTGAAGCAGAAATATTAGAAATTAAAGAACAAGAAGTAATCATTTCCACTCCAAAGGGTAGGCTTACCATTGAAAACGATTATGTAATTGCCCTAACAGGATACCGTCCCAATTTTGAATTTTTAAAAAGTATGGGAGTTCAATTAGATGAAGAAAAATTAATTCCTACCTATAATGAACTAACTATGGAGAGTAATGTAAAGGGATTGTATCTGGCTGGCGTTATATGTGGAGGCACCGAAACCCACAAGTGGTTTATTGAAAATTCCAGAATTCACGCAAAAATGATTGTTTCCGATATCCTGAACAATTAATTAATACCCTGCAAACCGAAAGTTGAGCAACTTTTGGGTATGGTCGTACAGCTGTGGAAAATGATCTTTAAAATCGGTTGGAGATTCTATAAAATATTCAGCAAGCACTGCCATAAACTCATATTGATTGGTAAAGGCATATTCTCTGAAATAACGGGTTTCATCCAGTTTGTCCTTTACTTCCTGGTGTGTTAGCCTTTTTAAAATATTCTGATATTGCTTGGTAAATCGTGTTGCATCCAGATCTCTACTTCTTTTAGCCTCTAACTGCATAGCGTGCATAAATTCATGGATCCCTAAATTCAGGTTATCATCTGTAATGCGAAACCCGTTTTCAAAATCTTTCCAGGAGAGCACCAATGCTTTTTCACGAGGATTAAACTCTCCTTTATGATGATGATCATTCATCGTACTATAAAACTCTTCAGGATAAATAAGTACAAAATTTATAAGCGAATACTCGTAATGTTTCCGTCCAAAACTAAGCATACACCCTACTGCCCCAATAAGTGTTTTCATTCTTTCTGTGACCACCAGTTTTTCACGTCCCACAAATTTTTTATCGTTTATAAATGTTGCTAAACGATGCCTGAATTGCCGTGTGTGTTTTTTGGAAAGTAATTGGTAAAAATGAAACTCGGTTTCAAGAATTTGCTCTTGTTCTTTGGAGATAGTTTTAAAAACAAAATAGTGCCTAAACAGGGGTCTGTCAAATTTATTTGCGTACCAATTTTCAAAAATTCTAAAAAGGAAAAAACCAAAACCCAGTAATACAATAGTATAGGCATAGGGTGCCAGCCACGTGGTATCTACATCGGGTTGCAGGAGATAATTCATATGAGATTTGGTGATGGAAATTGGTTAGTTACAGGTTTAAACATCACGACATATATTAGGCTAACGTTTTAGTCTTGTGTATTATTACTTTTTACTACTATCTCCTTTAAAATGTTGAGAATTGTTTTTAAATAATACATTGAAGGTTGTTAGACTGCCATAACAACGGGTTATATACTGTTGTAAATCTACCTTTTCCAGATCGTCCAGATTTTTACTGCTATTAATTTTTTGCTCCATTACCCTAAGACGGTCGCGAAGCATTACTATTTTATGAAAAAAAGTATCTATGGGCACCTCTTTGTCTGAAAGATTTACATCCTTGGGTTTTAAAATGAGTGTTCCCCCTTTGTATTTATCGGCAATAGGAACTATTTCTGAAGCATCGCTCCATTTTTTTAAAATGCTTCGCAAGCTTTTTTCAACTTCATAAAAGCTTACGGTATCTACTTCGTCTTCAGCAGCTTCAATCACCTCAATAGTTTCATCAAAAGGAATTGTCTCCAGCCCGTCTTCAATAAAGGTTACCCAATACATGCGACTGTCCACATTTGTAATTACACCTTTACCATATGCTGTATGCTGAATTCTGGAGCCTATACCCAATCTTTTTTTCATAAAATTAAATTTTAAATACAACTTGAAAATTACACAATTTAAAGGAAGGATTAACACATATGCTACAAAAGTTGCTCTAATTAATTTTGCTAAAATTATGTTAAGTTAAATAGTTGTATCTTAGTTTCAACAAAACAACTATGACTAAAATTGAAGTGCATTCACTGCCATTGTTTGAAGTAATACGCGATATCGCCACTGCTTTTGAAACGGAGTACGAAGAAAATTGTGGAGAATACCATGTAAATATCCCATCTCATCTAGGAGAAGGGTACATAAAAGGAATAAATTTTGATGGAGGCTTTGGCATCCTTATATATAAGTGTAAGTTTAAGAAAGACCTGGAGTTTCACTTCGTAGTTGATCACGTGCACCCTTTAAAGTTTTTATATTGCTTAAAAGGAATTGTACACCATAGGTTTCAGGAAAATAAAAAAAACAATCCCATAGAACAATACCAAAGTTCTATTGTTGCCAGTAAAAATACGAATGGGCATATCTTGCATTTTACCGGAGCTACCGAAATACAGGTAGGAAGTCTGGAAATAGACCGGGAAAAATTTAAGCACAAAGTAAATTGTGAACTTAGAAGCCTTTCTCCCGAACTCAAAAGATTGTTTACCGACAGTATGGCGCTCAATGAATTTTACCACAGTGGGTATTACAGCTTACAAATTGCAGACCTTTTTAAAAAAATAGAAGACTTTAAAAATAACGATTTTATAAGAAGGGTGTTCTTGGAAGGACAGGCATATAATGTGCTAACCCACCAGATTGTTCAATACCATGACGATACGAGTGAAGAAAATGGTAGTTCGGTTTTAAGGAGTTATGAGATTTTACAAATAAAAAAAGCAGCCAAACTAATAGACAACGACCTTGCTAATTTAGATTCTATTGAAAAAATAGCTGAGGAAATTGGGCTTAATATTAACAAATTACAATTAGGTTTCAAGCACTTATACCAGACTACTGTAAATGGGTATGTCCAAAAGAAGCGAATGATTCTGGCTCGTAATCTTTTAAATAATACCGATTATAATATTTCAGAAATTGTAGAAAAAATTGGGCTTTCCAGTAAAAGTTATTTTTCTAAAATTTTTAAAGAAACCTATGGAATATCTCCTTCAGCTTTTAAAAAAGGGAATAAATCATTACGTGATAAATAATTATTATAGTAAATCTGCGTGACACTTATCACACTACTTATAACACTTTTAATGAAATATTAAACATTTGTTTTGTAGTTAGTTAAATGATGTTAAAGTTAATAAGCCCATCAATATTTGTGGTTATTTTTAATATCTAACAACTAAAAAATATAAAAACATGAAAGATTTAATTTGGTTAATCGTCGTAATTTTAATTATTGGGTGGCTAATTGGTTTTATTGGCTTTGGAGCTGCCGTGGGTAATCTAATTCACATTTTATTAGTTATAGCTGTTATTATGGTTATCTTTAAATTACTAACCGGTAGAAGACCGTAATAAACTATACTATTCTACATAATAATAGCCTTTATAAATATTTATAAAGGCTATTTTTTCACTTGATTTTTCTACCCTAAGTACCTATTATTATAATTAGTATATGCAATTACCCTCATTGAATCCAACTCAAATTTCAAAACTTTTTCTTCCACTTGCGCTGTTTTTTCTGAACAAAACAATAGCTCAGGAGCTTCCTGTTGAAACTATAAAAGAACGTATTTCTTTTTATAAGCAAAATCCCCGCGGTCCTTATAAAAGTATCCATTGGTTTTGTGCAGATGGAGAAGTGAGAGAAGCAAGAGATCCCTGTCCGGACAACAAAGATGAAGCTGTACAACACGCAGACTACCGTGACGACATAAAAAACCTTGCCACACAACATCACCTGTTTTTTGCTGAAATTTTAGCCAGCACCAACCGAACCGACTTCTGGGATGAGGCAAACAACCAGAGCAGGTTAAAACAATACCAGTTAAACCGGTATCTGGAAAATGTGGACGATGGCTGGATACAACGGAAATCGCAATATTACAGAGGTGCCATCCAAATAGAAGATGAACAAGCCTGGGGTGTAGAATTTTATGAAAAATTTCTGCCAAGGGATAGTCGTATCACGAACCATTACTTTTTATTAAGACAGTCCCTCCGGGACATTCCACATGATGAGGATACCAATTTAGCTCAGTTAATGAGAAGCCAGTCCAAAGTAATTGCAGACGAGTTTCCGAAATTTATGGATGCCAGAATTAAAATTCATGGAAATCCTACAAAGGAAGATATTAAAATGGTGCAAAATTTTGAAAAAGAGCACAGCGAGAAACTTTCAGAAAATCTAAAGACAGCACTTAAGGAGCTAAAACAAACCATGGTGCAGTTTTATGCACCTATAAACACAACAACACTGAGCAACCAGGTTCAGCGTATTTCAAAAAGCAATGAAACACGGGCAAGACTCCTTGACTTTTTAGAAAATTATAATATAGAAGACGAGCCCTCCCAGAATATCCCAAAATTAGCCGATATATTATGTGTTATTAGAACTGAAATAACCGATAAAACCACAGGCAATGACCGGTTACTGCTGCTGGATCTTTCTAATAGTATAGAAGATATTTTATTAAAAAATTCGCAGGAATGGCAACCAGAAGATCTCTTAGGATTGTTGGAAAAAATAAGACACCTCAGCCTGGCTGCTGCCGGAACAGGACTTATTGAACTTTGGGAATGGGAAAAAATTAAACCAGAACTGGAAATACATTTAGGACAAACCGAAGTAACCATAGCACAGCTTAACAATTTCCTTCAAACAAGTCGGGGGGTTGTAGAATGGAGCGCTGCTATGGTTAAGGCAAATTATCAGGATATTGTAGACACCTACACACAATTTGAACCGCTAACATACGCCTTTATAGATGACAGGATTCGTTCTACAATAGCACTGGATTTAGGAGAAAGTGTAAGCAAACTGGGAAGTATTATTGCAAAACAATCTAATATGAGCAATGCTGTAATGAATTTAAAATCGCAAAGTAGTATTCGCGGTTTAAACCCTGGATATGCTTTTGGCGAACTGGTTGTTGTAGAAGGATCTCCCGAAAATATCGCTATTAATCCTAATCATATATATATATTTCAAAAGCCTCCAAGTGATTTAAAACCGGTGGCGGGAATTATGACCGTTTCTGAAGGCAACCTTGTTTCTCACGTACAATTATTGGCTCGAAATCTGGGTATTCCAAACGCAGCCCTATCCAGTGACAACCTAAAGCAGCTTTCAAAATACCACGGAGAAAAGGTGTTTTATGCGGTTACGGAAAAAGGCAATGTGCTTTTTAAAACAGAAGATGATATGACCCCCGAAGAAAAAGAGCTCTTCAGTAAAAAAGAACGGAATTCAGAAAAAATTGCGGTCCCTGTGGAGCAAATCCGATTAGATGTTTGTGATGTTCTGGATATGAAAGATGTAGCTGCAAATGACTCCGGGAAACTTTGCGGTCCAAAAGCTGCAAACCTGGGACAATTAAAACAGCTTTTTCCAGCGCATGTTGTGGAAGGCATTGTTATTCCTTTTGGTATTTTCAGAAAACACATGGATCAGCAAATGCCTGATGAAGAAGTAAGTTACTGGACCTATTTAATAGAAACCTTTGGAGAAGCAAACATACAACGAGCCAATAACATTTCAGAAAATGAAATTGAAACATACCAGTTACAACGCCTGGAAAAGCTAAAGGCCGCTATTGAAAAAATGCCCCTAGAAGCAAGTTTTGAAAAAGATCTGGAGTCGGTATTTACAAAAGCTTTTTCAGACAAAATGGGTAATGTTCCGGTTTTTCTGCGTAGTGACACCAATATGGAGGACCTAAAAGAATTTACAGGCGCAGGGCTTAATTTGACGCTTTTCAACATTTTATCCAAAGAAAACATCTTAAACGGAATTAAAAAAGTATGGGCCTCCCCCTACACCGAACGTAGTTTTAAATGGCGCCAAAAATACCTGAACAATCCAGAAAATGTATACCCCTCAATCTTAATTATCCCAAGTGTAGATGTGGAATACAGTGGAGTTATGATTACCAAAGGTATTAACCGAGGAACGGAAGAAGACCTTACAGTGGCTTTTAGCAGAGGTGCCGGTGGTGCCGTAGATGGGCAAATAGCAGAAACAAGATTGATAACTGCTGAAAACAACGTGTTGCTTGCCCCTGCGCGAGAGCCTGGGTATTTACGACTTCCAAAAGCTGGTGGTACCACAAAAAATACAACAACTTTTGAAAGTCCTATCTTAAACGAAAAAAATATTGCAGCCCTCCGTGACATTGCAAAGAAAGCCAGAAATAAAATGCCACAAGAGACAGAAAACAATTATAAAGGCGCGTGGGATATTGAACTTGGATTTGAGAATGATAACCTTTGGCTGTTTCAAATACGGCCATTTGTGGAAAATAAGAATGCAAAAAGTTCAGAATACCTTGCTTCCATTACACCAAAAATTGAATACACTAAAAAAGTTTCACTTTCAGAAAAAATTGAAAGCAATACAAAAAAATAAACATATGAAATATATAAAACATATCGCGTTCACCTTTCTGTTAGGATGTATTATTCTTTCGTTCGGATTTTACCCTATCGATGGATATGAACGTTCGCAAATAAGCAGATTGCTGGACATACAGCACACACTTGACAAAGGTGAAAAATACACCCGAATCCCTGCTGGAGGTTTTGCCAGTATTGAAGATATTACATTAAATCTACTTCCTGTGGCCAATAAACACACAGACAGTATTTTAAAAGAAGATCCCATATTTGCCAAAGCTATTCAAAGAATTACACCTGGTGGTAATTATTCACTAGCCGTATTGGATATGACAGATCCCCACAACTTAAAATACGCATCCCACCGCTCAAACATAGGATACCAACCTGGAAGTGTAGGAAAAATTGCCGTTTTAAATGCCGTTTTCTATCAGTTAGAGAAAATATATCCAGACGATTTTGAGGCCCGGATTGCTTTGCTTTGTAACAAGATTGTAGATTCCAGGTATTGGGGAACAGGAGACCACCATACGGTTCCCATTTACGATCCTATCACTCAAAAACTGACCAAGAGACAAGTAATCGCCAGTGATAAATTCACTCTTTTTGAATGGCTGGACCATATGGTTTCGGTAAGTAATAATGGTGCTGCCAGCGTAATGTACCGGGAGGCTATGTTAATGGCTGCTTTTGGAAAAGAGTACCCTAGATTATCGTTGGAAGCATCGGAGCAATACTTTGTAGACACACCCCGCGACTCGCTTACCAACTTAGCCAATACCGTAGTAAACCAACCCTTAAGAGAATTAGGAATTACAGAAGACGACTGGCGCCTGGGGGGCATGTTTACCAATGCAGCAGGAAAATACGTAGGTCGTATGGGGGGTAGTATTGGCTCTCCTCGCGGATTAATGAAATATCTGGTGCAATTGGAGCAAGGAAAAGTTATTGATACTGCATCCAGCCTGGAAATGAAACGATTACTATACATAACAGACAGACGCATACGATACGCAAGAGCCCGCCAGTTAGACAGTGCCCGCGTATATTTTAAATCGGGAAGCTTTTATAGCTGCGACAAATCGTTGCCTGGCTCCTGTGGCGAATATGCAGGTAACAAGTTTAATTATATGAACTCTGTTATTACTGTAGAGCATCCCGATGGCAAAAAATATATTGTTTGTTTAATGACCAATGTATTAAGTAAAAATTCGGCCGGAGCGCATATGTACCTGGCTAGTTCTATAGACAAAGTGGTTACTGGGCAATAGCGGCTGTTTTAATATCTTTTACCGCTCTAATGGCAAACCTTTGCACTTCCAGATTGGGATGGCTTAAAAGGGGTTTTATTACAGAAATGTAACGCTGGTCCCCCGAAAATTTCATCACGTTTAATACAGCCAGTTTCATTCGTGTACCCCTGTTACGGAGTAGTAAAGTGAGAATTTCTTTTTCAGGTTTAACTTTTGCTTTAAAAGATGAAACCGAATACCCTTGGCTTTCTAATATGTGGTATTCAATTAAGGGGAGGATACTACTTTTTAACTTCGATTTTAAGAGGTTGTCCAAAAATTCAATAGCATTAACACGAACGTCTTGTTTGTCGCTTTTAAGACCAAAATAAGCCGTGTCTATATCTGCCTGATCATATTTCAAAGTAAAAAGTTTAAAAATACATTCCAGACTCTGTTCTAATTGCTCCATAAGAATATCCAATAAGTTCTCGCGTGCAATTACCAATTCAATTTCAGCATCGGTATTCAGAGCTTTTATTTCGGTGTTATCTAAACTGTTTCTTAAGGTTGTAATGGCGTGTAATGTATTTCGGTAAAAGGAACTCTCCTTCAGCAAAATTTTTGTCAACGAGCGTTGGTCTACACCAAAACTAACATTTTCCAGCTTTAAGGCATTAAGAGAATTTGCAGCTTGTGTTCGTATCACAAAATCTTTACTCTGTAAAAACCGCATGAGTACTTTTACAGATTCACGGGTCCTAAAAGATTGTATTAACTCTGGTATATATGGTTTACTACTATCTGGCAGGCTTTCAGAAAGCTCCAATTGTAATACTTTTTTTGTAATTCCCACCCCATAGGCACGTAACGCCTTAATTGCTGTTTTCCGAAGATATTTTTCAGGTAAAAAATTGAGCAATTGATTTATAAAAGGCTCGTGGGCGGTGAGTCCTGCAGCCCGAACAGCATACTTAACCAAATATGGGTCCCGGTTGTTGAAATTTGCTGAAATAAATGAATAAAACCTTGGATCTCTGGCGTATCCAACTGCAAGCATAAGTTCGGCTACTTCCTGTTTACGCAATTCGTTGTCTTCGGCAAACAACTCTTTAATTTTTTCATCCAGTCTATCTCTCAAATTATAACGTAATGCGAGTTTTTTATTGGATGCCGCATCTATAGCCAGACATAATAATGCAGCATTCGAAATATAGTCGGTAGGGTGATCTAGATAAGATTTAAATATGTTTTCATCTTTTACATCGGTATGGTGCAGGAGGTAATCCATAGCTGCATATACTACCTCATCGCTTTTAAAATGGATAAGTTCTTTAATATAATCTACAGCGGTACCTTTTTTATAATGGTGTAATTGCGAAATAGCGGCAGCCTTTACTTTAGGTGATTCGTGTTTCAGTAAATTTACAATATGAGGCCTGAATGTGTATAATTTAAAATCCTGCAAATGACTTAGCATCGTAAGGATTTCGGTTTCGTTGCCTTGGGTTAGCACGTTGATAGTAGATTTTGATGTTCGCTTAAATTTCAGATTTTTATTTTCTACTGAAGCGCCTTCCAAAGAACTTTGAATATTACTTCTGAAGGATTGGAAATAAGCCTCCCTTAATTTATAAATAAGCACCATCCAAATAAACAGAATTAATAAAATAATTACGGTTATATAGGACGTACTTAGCTCTAATT
>PANU01000011.1 GCA_002707745.1 Flavobacteriaceae bacterium | reverse complement strand
TACTGAAAACTGAAAGATCTGTGCACCACTAATTCCCTGACTAATTTCTCCCTCCCAGGTTTTAAAAAGCACTCCTTTATTACTGAATTTTATGAGTTCACCTGCACGGGTGCCTTCGCTATAGGGGACATAAGTAACAAAGGCAAAATAGAGCAGATACAGCGCTAAAAGACTTCCCAGGATGATAAATAGGATTTTTTTCATCTTTAGTGCCCGAATAGACGGGTATTTATGGTTAGAGAAAAATAATTTAATTTTTATTTTTCAAAATTTGTGTTCTTAATTTTTATGAAAGTGACAATACAACAAGCAATACTAATTAGTAATACAAAGCCACCAAGGACTGTAAATGCTTCCCTAACATTTTTTGAAGTTGAGGTTACTTCATAATTGGAAGTAATGAGCACGATCCCCCCTATAAAGCAAGTTATACTAAATAGTATATATACTAATATGTCTAATTTAATCAAGGTCTTCATTGTCTTGGGCTCTGTTTAAAAGTTTGCTATCTATGGTCTTACTGGCTTTAGCTCCTAATTTTTTCAATTTTTCTACACGGCGGATTAAATTTCCCCTTCCGGTCAATTTTTTCATGGCGCCTTCGTAGCTATTTTGTACGGTGCCAATTTGTTTTCCCACTTTAATGAGTTCGTCTGTTAAGTTAGTAAAACTATCGTATAAAGCACCTGCTTGTGTGGCGATTTCTAAGGCATTTTGTTTTTGACGGTCGTTTTGCCAAAGGTTGTCTACCAATCGTAATGCTGCCAATAGGGTAGAAGGGGTGACGATAATTACCTGGCTGTCGAACGCATTTTCATATAACCCTGGCTCGTTGGCCGAAGCAATCGCGAAAGCGGGTTCAATAGGAATGAACATAAATACAGTATCCGGGCTTTCATCCACCAAATACTGATAATTTTTGTCACTCAATTGTTGTACGTGACGTTTTATGGAGGCAATATGCTGTTTTAAATACCTTTGTTTTTCCAATTCGTCTTCTTCCGAAACAAACCGCTCAAAATCAACCAGAGAAACCTTACTGTCAATAATCATTTTTTTTCCGTCTGGCAGATGGATGAGTACATCGGTTTGTAAGCGCTTGCCTTCCGGATTGTTATGGCTGTCCTGCAAGGTATACTCACGGTCGCGTTCCAGACCAGACTTTTCAAGAATTCGCGTTAAAATAAGCTCACCCCAGTTTCCCTGCATCTTGCTATCTCCTTTTAGCGCCTTGGTGAGGTTATCGGCATCTTTGCTCATTTGCTGGTTGAGCTGCACAAGTGTTTTTAATTGTTCGCGCATTTCACTATGGCGCCCCAAACTCTCTTTATTGGTTTCTTCCACCCGTTTTTCGAATGTCTTTATTTTTTCCTGCAACGGATTCAGCAGGGTTTCCAGACTTTCTTTGTTCTGTTCTTTAAATTTGGTGGACTTCTCATCCAGGATTTTATTAGCCAGATTTTCAAACTCCTTGGTAAATTTTTCCTGTAGCTTTTCTACTTCGGCTTTCTGTTCGCGGTTTTTTAGTTCCAGATTGTCAAACTGTTCGTTTCGGCGAATGAGTTCGGCATTTAAATAGTCTTTTTCTTTTCTAATATCTTCACGCTCCTGCAAGGCCGTATTAAAGCGTTCTTCCAATTTTTCTTGCTGAAAACTGGCTTGCTGCAAGCGTTCTTCCAGCTTTCCAGTTTCGGTTTTAAGTTTTAAACGTGCAAATAGATTGCCCAGAAAAGCCCCAATTAATAGGCAGACTGCGGCAAGGATAAGAAAAAGGATTGTTTCGTTCAATTTTAAATTATTAGGTTGACTGGCTACTAAATAATGAGCTTACTGAGTTTTGAGTTTTGTTATTTGTTTATAGTTCTTGGTTCTTGGTTCTTGGTTCTTGGTTCAAACTGACTACTAATTTATTGAGAATTTATTTCTTTATCGAAAACCTTCCCGTCTTTTTATCAAAACCTATAGTATCCTTCGGAAAAAGGGCGTCAAAATTTCCGGCGGCAATCAATTTACAGGGTTGGTCGCACACTATTGAAGTTTCGGTCATCACGATCATAGTATCGCTTAATTGTATTGCCAGATCTATCTCATGGGTAGAAAATAAAATAGTTTTTCCAGTTTCAGCAGTGAGTTGTTTTAGGAGCTTTAAAATATACGCACGATGGTACAAATCTAAGTGCGTGGTAGGTTCATCCAGTAAAATAAGCGGCGTGTCCTGTGCCAGAGCTCTGGCAATAGAAGCCCGCTGTAATTGGCCGTCGCTTAATTCAAAACATTTTTTATGGGCTAGCTTTTCGGTATCCGTTATTTGTAGGGCGTAGGCAATTTGTTTTGCGTCACTATCTGTTAAAGACCCCATCCAGTTGGTATAGGGTTGCCTTCCCAAAGTAACTAATTCCCGAACCGTTAAATTTTTTGAAGCCGGGGCTTCGGTTAGCACCACACTTAATTGGGTTGCTAATTGAAGGCTTGTAAGGGAAGCAAGCTGCTTTCCGTTTATTTCAATAGAGCCCGAAAGGATAGGTTGCATTCCAACAAGGCTTCGCAACAACGTAGATTTCCCCACGCCATTTGCTCCTACCAAACCAATTAATGCTCCTTCTTTTAAATTGAAATTAATCTCTTTAGCAACCACTAAAGGTTTCTTTTTACTGAAATATCCTACCGAAAGATCGGTTGCATTTAAAACGGTATGTGTTGCTTCCGCCATCATTAAAACAATAATTTTCGT
This sequence comes from Flavobacteriaceae bacterium, assembly GCA_002707745.1. Classification (GTDB taxonomy): domain Bacteria; phylum Bacteroidota; class Bacteroidia; order Flavobacteriales; family Flavobacteriaceae; genus Marinirhabdus. Next base: position 15,683 of record PANU01000011.1, on the reverse strand, counting down.
TTTCGAACCAATAGCCAAATCACCACCGGTGCGCCCAACAGCGAAGTAATCGCGTTAATAGGCAGTGTGTATTCGCTAGTTGGTAATTGCGCCACCGAATCGCACAATAGCATTAAAATGGCTCCCGATAGCATCACCGCTGGCAACAGTGTAAAATGATTGGAACTTTTAAAATACTGTCGTGTTATATGCGGTACTGCCAGACCCACAAAAGCAATGGGTCCTACAAAAGCTGTGATACCACCTGCCAAAATACTGGTGGCTAAAATAATGAGTATCGTAGTTCTTTTAATACGCACCCCCATGCTTTTTGCATAGTTTTCACCCAACAACAAAGCATTTAGAGATTTCCCGCTACTAAATGCCAACAAGAAACCAAGCAGACAGCAAAGAGTCATAATAGTTACACCGCTCCAGGATTGATTGCCTAAACTTCCAAAACTCCAGAAGATGTATTGTTGTAATTTTTCAGCATTACTGAAATAGGACAGTACCGAAACCACGGCAGCCGTCACACTTCCAAACATCAATCCAATAATTAAAATAGCCATGGTATCTTTTATTTTGAAGGTAACTGCCAGGACCGCAAGTAATACTAAAAAACTTCCAAAAGCTGAAGCGATTACCAGGCTCCACTGACTTAGTAAAACACTACCCAGAAGTCCGCCGAAAGCGCCTGCTCCCAAAATTAATATGGCAACTCCCAAACTAGCACCGCTGCTCAGGCCTAATACAAAAGGCCCCGCCAACGGATTCCGAAACAGGGTTTGCATTAACAAGCCCGAAACAGCCAGGGCACTCCCCGTTAAAATGGCGGTAATGGCTTTGGGTACCCGATACTCGGTAATGATGAAATTCCAGGTTTCTTTACTGGCTCCTTGCCCAGCTAAGGAACTTACCACATCACTTACCGGAATGGAAACAGAACCCAAACTAATATTGAGCAATATGGCAAAGACCAAAAGCGCAGCTAAAGCCCAGAAATATGCAGTATGTTTTTTTCTAAGTTGCACTAATTCAATTTACTGAAAAAATACAACTCGTAGTCGGGAAGTAACTCCGGATGCAGAATTTTAATCATATCTTTAAGCACCAAATCCGGGCGGTTGGGAGCCAACTCATAGTAAATAACACCTCCTGTAGCACCTTTTTTGTTGGTAAAACTATATACACGGTCCTGCTGAAAAGCATCAAATTGCGCATACACTTTATTGTATTCTTCTAATTGCGAAAGACTGGTAAACTGTCCGGGACCAATCCAAAACTCTGCTTCTTTTCCCTTTTCTAAAACCGATTCTATATTTAGTGAAATACTACCTGTGCCTTCACTTTCTTTCCAGAGGTAATCACCATTCGCATCGGCAATAAATTGGGCTGCCCAGCTATCTCCTTGTGGTAAATACCATACATCTTTATAGAGCGCGCCACTTAACACTGTGGGTGTTTTGCTGGCTTTTTGGGCTATTTTTTTTGCTGAAAGGTATTCGGTTTTAATATGGTTAAATATGCTATCGGCTTCTTTTTCTTTATTAAAAAGCACGCCAAAAAATTTAATCCATTCAGCTTTTCCGAGCGGGGTGGTTTCGGTCCAGTCTGCATTGTACAGCACGGGAATTCCTGTTTTTTGTATAGTTGCCACGGTTTTGTTATCTCCTTCCACAGCAAAAGTAATGACGGCATCGGGACTTAAAGCTATTAAAACTTCGGTGTTAATACTTTCGTTTTTACCAAGTTCTTTGAGCTTTCCAGCATCAATATTTTTTCGGGTTTTTTCAGACGAAATATACTCAAGGTTAGGAAACCCTACCAGTTTTTTAGCTACTCCCAATGCTTCCAGTGAAGGAATGTGCGTGGTAGAAGTTACTACAATGGACTGTATGGGGGTTTCAACTACAGCATCAAATTCGTCTTTATTTTCAAGGTTTGTTCCTTTTTCAATTAAAGCGTAAGTAAACTTTTTATCGGCTCCCGGCCATGGGTTGGTAATGGTAATGGTTTTATACCCTTCGTAGTTTTTTATGTTGAAACCTTCCGCAAAATGGGTAGTGAGTTCTGAAACTTCGGTTGCAGTAGCAGCTGTTTTTTTTGTTTCATTTTTACAGGAAAGGAGTAGTAAAATGGTGGTAAGAAATAGGAAGGTTTGTTTCATTTCAGAAAATACTAGCTGGAATTTGGTGGTAAAGATAACCAAATGCACTATTTTCGCACCGAATTTTGGTGAATGTCTTACAAACTGTAATACATTCTTAAAAGGGAAACAGGTAATAGAAACGAGAGCGAAGCGAACGTAGTTCAAAAAATCTACAATCGGCAATCAAAAGTCTACAATCCTGTGCTGTTCCCGCAACTGTAAGTCGGTTCCGAAAATTTTCGGAATTGTGTTTCTTCAAAAACCACTGCCCCGATCGCTATCGGGATGGGAAGGTAGCACAACAGACAAGCCAGGAGACCTGCCATTTTTCGCAAATTTGTTAAACCTTCGGGAAAAAGGTAGCTTAAAAATAGGGTTCTGAAATGAAACAAGGGTATGTCCTGTAAATTTTAGGTATGCTGTATACTTTGCCTTCTCGGTAATTATTTTAAAATGAAAAAATTATGTACTATGGGTTGTTTGCTAGTAACACTAGTAGCAACAGCACAACAAACAGAAACACTTGATACCGTTTTGTTGGACACAAAAATTCCACTTGCCAGAAAAAACAGCGGAAAAGTAATCACTAAAATTACAAAAGAGCAATTGGAATCCCGCCCGGGTGCTTCGGTTGCCGATGTTTTAAACGAAGTTTCGGGTATTGAAATTAATGGCGCACGCAGTAACGATGGACAAAATCTTGCGTATTATGTGCGTGGCGGAAGAAACCGTCAGGTAGTGATTATGGTAGATGGGGTGCAATTAAACGATCCTTCACAAATTGCAAACGACTACGATTTGCGATTAATACCTGCCAACGGTATTGAAGAAATTGAGATTTTAAAAGGCGCCAGCAGTGTTTTGTATGGTTCCGGAGCAGCCACTGCAGTAATTAATATTACAACTAAAAAAACTTCAGAAAAGGATATTTCAGCAACATTTACAAGTACATTGGGAAGTAACAGGCCTGCTGAAAGTGATTCAAAAGATTCGAAATTTGAAACGTTTACCAATAATGTAAATGTAAGTGGGACGCTGCATAAGTTTTTTTACAATGCCAATTTCAGCAACCGGTATACCGATGGACTTTCGGCGGTAGCAGCACCCGCAGATTCAACACGCTTTGAAAGCGATGTGTACAACCGATTTAATACGCGATTGAACTTAGGGTATAAAATTACCGATAGCATTACGATAAGCCAGTTTGTAAGCATCGACAAGTTTAAGGCCGGTTTTGATAATTTTGATTATACCGATGCCAGTAACCTTTCTATTACCGAACAACTAAAAACAGGGGGCCATTTTGAGTGGAAATACAAAAACGGAACCTATGTGTTTAATGATAGTTACCAATGGATAGATCGTGAGATAATGAGCGGTTTTCCCGCAAAATTTGAATCGAAAAGCTACTCGCTTGATACGTATTTAAATCACCGTATTTCTAATAACTTCCAGGCAGTTGCAGGCTTAAATGTTAATTTGAGCGAATTTAACTCGTTTACTGTTCCTTTTGGCGAAACAGGATTTGCAGAACAAGTGAATGCAGACACTGCTAATTTCGATATTATTGACCCCTATTTAAACCTCGTTTACATCACAGATTTTGGACTTAATCTGAATGCCGGGGCGCGGATAAATATTCATAGTGTATACGACACAAATATTGTGTATCATGTAAATCCGTCGTATAATATTGATTTCGGTAACAACACCATGAAGCTTTTAGGATCCTATAGTACAGCTTATATTACGCCTTCATTATTTCAGTTGTACGATCCCTTATACGGCAATACAGAGTTAATGCCAGAAGATAACCGTACTATTGAAGGAGGAGTTGAGTTTTCACGAGGAAAAAATTTCCGCGTAAGCGCTGTGTATTTTAACCGAAATGAAGAAAATTATGTGGACTTTGTCACGATCGATCCCGAAAATTTTGTTTCTCAGTACCAAAATATTGACGATACGTTTGAAAGCAGCGGCGTTGAAGTTGAAGTCTTTGTAAAGATACTAGAGAATCTTACTGGTTCAGCAAACTACACCAACACCAAGGCAGACGAACGTTTTGCATTGCGTATTCCGGAACATAAGGCAAATGCAAGTATTACATATAAATGGGGCAAGCGCACAAACGTTGGGTTAAGCTATCAGTACGTTGGGGAGCGTGATGATACGTTCTTTAATCCAGACACGTTTGAAAATGAAACTATCACTTTAGATAGTTTCAGCTTGCTCAATTTCAATATTTCGGGACAGCTTACTAATAACTTCAAATTATTTACGGGGGTGTCTAATATTCTGGATACTGAGTACGAGGAGATTTACCGTTTTCAAACCAGAGGTAGAAATGTATTGGTTGGGTTTGAGTTAAGCTTTTAGAAAATATGTTCCAGATAACAAATCCCACACTCTAAAGCAAGCCTTTGGAGTTTGGGATTTTTGTTTTTGTGATTTGAGCACTAGTTGTGTTCTGCAATCATAAGTTGATGCAGGGGGGAGTTTTGTTTGCTTTCACCAACAATTTCTAAGATTTCAACAGGTGGGGTTATGGGGGAGAGTCCCGGGAAAATTTCAGAAAGACAAGCTGCCAATAAAGGCTCATTCACATCACCTAACGTGCCTAGGTTGGCATAGTTTTCACCTAATTCAATATCTGGGGTTAGCCCGTTTATAAAATCGGTAAATCCGTTTACGTTTGCAGTTTTAAAGACCAAGGGAAGCATGGCGTAGGTATGATTAGGGTTGGCCTGATTAATATTAAAATCTGGTGCAGGCGCATCAAACAACAAAAAGGAAGCTTGAAATTTCCCAGTAGTGTTTGTCCCAACTTGAATTACGTCTATGTAAGGATTTAATCCGTTAATAACAAGTTCGCTGGCGGAAGCAGTCCTGGCAGTTGTGATAATATAAACCCGTGTTAAGTTTAAGCTGTTAAGCGCTTCTCCGGTAGTTAACACTCCGTCAAAAAGTCCTGGTTCGGCGTATTCTTCCTGGCGATCTGCGTTCCATTGCTCATTGTAAAAAACTTGTCCGCTAAATTGCCCTGTTATCATTCCGGCCAAATCGGTAGCTGTGCTTACAGAGCCTCCTCCATTGTAGCGAAGGTCTATAATAAGTTCAGTAATACCATCGGCTTTAAACTGTCCAAAAGCAGCATTTAATTGCGGATCGAAATCGCGCGTAAAGGCGTTGTACATTAAGTATCCAACAGGCTGGTCTTCTACGGTAAGTGTATTGGCAATATACACAGGGTTTTCAGTATAGGGTGCTTTTGTGAGTTCCACACTATTGTTTGTTGCAGTAACATTTTCTCCGTCAAACGTAGCAAGACCGATGGTGTATGTGGTAGCTTCAAATAAATCTCTAAAGTTAGTTTCGGTGATTTGTTGTCCGTCTACTGTATTAAATATAATGCCCCGCTCCAGTCCTTTTGAAGCGGCATCGGTATTGGGTAGCACATACCGTACATAGCCAAATACATCGCCACTTTCGTCAGGATAGCGTACAAGACCGTATTCCATTCCGTTGGTTTCGGTCACTCCGTTTAAGGAGTTAATGAGTTCAATATAATCATCGGTTAAAACGCTAAAACGATCGTCTGGCGATTGCAGGAAGTCGAATAAAGCTTCAGGAGACTCAAAACTGTTTAAAAAGGTTCTTTTTTCATCATTGTTTGCAAAAGCATCGTTCGCTAATTCCGGGGTATCTGCTTTGTAGAGGTAGAAAAAATTGAGTCCTCTGTAAATAAAATCTTTTATATCAAAAACAACCTCTGGGCTTAATTCAGAAGAACGTACATCATCATTGTCTTTAAAACACGATGTGAGCAGGGTTGAGGTTGCGAGGAGCAGTAGGATTGTTTTTTTAAGAGACATATAATAGGTGTAATTCGTTTTTAAATTTTGTGAGTTGTTAGTTGCTACAAAAACATTAAACTACCAAAGTACAAACAAAAGCTTCAGGTTCGATTTCAATTTTGGTTTCAAACTGTAAAACCCTAAAATAAAGGTATTATTGTAAAATTTCAATTCAAATGTAACAAAATTTCGGCTAGTTCGTCGTAATGTTAGAAGGCTCTTTAAGAGATCTTTCGCTAACCACCATAAAAATGTATCCGTTGCAGTATGTCCAAAGTGACAGTTGAAGGGCGGAAAATAAATATGAAACAAGGAGAATTTTTGGATACCGTACTTCCTTTTAAGGACAAGCTGTACCGACTTGCCAGAAGAATTCTTGTGTCTGTAGATGAAGCGGAAGATGCCGTGCAGGAAGTATATTTAAAACTCTGGAAAAACAAAAGCAGTATTAAAAATTATAAAAATCCGGAGGCTTTTGCGATGACGATGACAAAAAATTATTGTCTGGACAGGTTAAAATCGAAACAGGCAGGAAATTTGAAGATTGTTCACAGCAATTACCCGCATTCGCAAAATGTAGCGCGGGAAGTAGAAGCAAATGATGGCGTAGCACTGGTTTTTAAATTGATGGAGAATCTGCCGGAGCAACAAAAATTAGTTTTGCAATTACGGGATGTAGAACAATTTGAATACGCTGAAATAGCAAAAATGCTGGACAGTAATGAAACTGCGGTACGTGTGGCCTTATCCCGAGCCCGTAAAACCGTTAGAGAACAATTAATACAATATAACAATTATGGAATTAGCTAGAGTGAAACAACTTTTGGACGCCTATTTTGAAGGTGCTACCACGTTGCAGGAAGAGGCAACCCTGCGTTCTTATTTTTCTGGAAGCCAGGTGGCGCCAGAGTTGCAGCAATACCAGCCACTTTTTACCGGAATTGTTGCTGTACAAAAAGAGAAATCAACACGATTGCTTCACCTTCCAGAGGAAAAGAAAACCATTTCAAGATGGTGGATAGGTGCTGTAGCTTCTATGGTACTTGCAGCTGGAATCTTCGGGTTATTAAACCAGGAGCCCTCTTTAACTACTGAAGAAAAAGAAGCTTTGGCAGCTTTTGAGAAAACGAGAGAGGCATTTAAGATGTTGTCTCAAAACTTTAATGAAGGTGCCGAAGAGCTTGTGTACATTCACAATTTTAAGGAAACAAAAAATAAAATTTTAAAATAAACCCTAATTATAAATACAATGAAAAAAATAGCACTAATACTTGTCTTACTAGTAGCACCCTTGATGGTGAATGCTCAAAATCCGTTTGCTTCCTTTGAGAATGCAGATGATGTGACCAGCTTTGTAGCCACAAAAAAAATGTTCAAACTACTAAGTAAAATGGATTTTGATTCTAACGACCCGGAAGTGAAGGAATATCTGGAACTTGTAAACAACCTTGAGAATGTTCGCATTTTTACTACCGAGAATCCATCGGTTGGAAAAAAGATGAACGATGCCGTGACCGAATACGTTTCTAAAAACGCAACGCTTTCAGAACTCATGCGTGTAAATGACGATGGTAAAAGCGTGAAGTTTTATAGTAAAGATGGAAAGAACGACAACTTTGTGACCGAACTTTTAATGCATCTTACAGGAAACATTGATGGAAAACAACGAACCGTTGTAATGAGTATTACAGGAAACATAGATCTTAAAAAAGTTTCTAAATTAACGAAAGACCTGAACGTTCCCGGAAGCGAAGAATTAAAGAATATTGACAAGAAAAAATCGTAACGATGACCACAGTACTAAAATATGTAATAGGACTAGCCGTGCTAGCCATTGGGATGACTTCGTGTACTAACGAACCGTCACTTCAGAAATACCTTGTAGAGAAGCAAGACGACGATAAGTTTTTAAAAATAGACCTTGCCACAAGTTTGCTGCAAAGCGATGATGCAAATTTTACTAAAGAAGAGCAGGAAGTGCTTAATTCAGTAAAAAAAATAAATGTGGTTGCGTATCCTATAAAAGGGGATAAAACCGATTATGATGTAGAGCGCAAAAAAGTACAAGCTATTTTAGCAGATGAAAAGTACCAGACGCTTATGAAAATGGGGTCCAATAAAAGTGGTGCTACCCTTAAATATACTGGAGAAGAAGAAGCCATAGACGAGTTAATTGTTTTTGCGAGCGATAACGAAAAAGGATTTGCTATTTTCCGTCTTATTGGAGACAATATGGAACCCGATAATTTGCTAAAACTTATGAATGCTATAGACAGAGGCGATATAGACCCGTCTCAGCTTAAAAGCATAGGAAGCATGTTTGATATGCAATTGGAATAATAAACAGCACCATCCAGTATTGGTAGTATGTTACTTATAACATATGGGTGTAGTTAAAATAAAAAAGCTTCAGCATTTTACTGAAGCTTTTTTATTAACTGAAATGCTAAGAAACGTAGCACATTTGCCATTTTATGGTGTTTGGCACGGGCTTTGAAAATACCCTTTTGAAAGTTCTCTGTTCCGCCCCAAAGTTTATATGTAACAGGACTTTACGTTAGTCAGAGATCCTGCATTTTACAGGGTAGATTAACGAATTTTACAAGACCTTGAGCACTATCTGCCTCAAGGTCTTTTTTTGTATTAAATTCCTGTATAATTGGATGGTGTAATTACACGCATTTCTGCTTTTATCTCTTCGGAAATTTCCAGGGTTTCAATAAAATCGGCCATCGATTTTTGAGTAATGGCTTCGTTGGTTCGGGTTAATCCTTTTAAGGCTTCATACGGATTAGGGTAGGCTTCGCGTCTTAAGATGGTTTGGATGGCTTCGGCAACTACTGCCCAGTTATTTTCAAGGTCTTCGGCAAATTTGCTTTCATTTAATAAAAGTTTATGCAATCCTTTTAATGTTGAAGCAAAGGCAATAAGGGTGTGTCCCATGGGTACTCCAATATTTCGTAACACAGTACTATCGGTTAAGTCACGTTGCAACCGGCTTACAGGAAGTTTTGCAGAAAGGTGTTCAAAAATGGCATTTGCAATCCCAAGATTTCCTTCGCTGTTTTCAAAATCTATAGGGTTTACTTTGTGTGGCATAGCACTAGAACCTACTTCTCCTTTTTTAATCTTTTGTTTAAAGTAATCCATAGAAACGTAGGTCCAGATATCACGATCCAGGTCTATAATAATGGTGTTGATACGTTTTAGGCAATCGAACAGTGCCGCCATATGGTCGTAATGTTCAATTTGTGTGGTAGGAAAGGAGTGGTGCAAGCCCAATCGTTCCTGTACAAAGGAAGTTCCAAATGCTTTCCAGTCTACCGAAGGATACGCTACTTTATGTGCGTTGAAATTTCCTGTAGCCCCACCAAATTTTGCAGCACTTTTAATATTGTTTAGCAAATCGAATTGTTCCTCCAGACGTACTACAAATACTTCAATTTCTTTGCCTAGACGGGTAGGAGAAGCGGGTTGTCCGTGTGTGCGAGCCAGCATTGGGATGTCTGCCCATTCGGTAGCAAGCTCTTTAAGAGTATCCTTTACTTTTATAAATTGCGGCACATATGCTTGATTCATCGCGTCTTTTAAAGACAACGGAATAGCAGTATTATTTATATCCTGAGATGTCAATCCAAAATGGATAAACTCTTTATATTGTTGTAAGCCAAGCGCATCAAATTTTTCTTTAATAAAGTATTCTACTGCCTTTACATCGTGGTTGGTTACCTTTTCGGTGTTTTTGATATGCTGGGCGTCTTCTGTAGAAAATTTTGTATAAAGTTCTCTTAATTCTGAAAACAGGGCAGTATCAAAATTTGTTAACTGTGGCAACGGAAGCTCCACTAAAGCGATAAAATATTCAATTTCTACCTGTACACGGTATTTTATGAGTGCTTCTTCAGAAAAAAAAGGAATGAGGGCTGCAGTTTTGGAAGCGTAACGCCCGTCTATAGGCGAAATAGCTTGTAAGGCTTGGATGGACATGATTGTAATTTTAAAGGTGTTCTGAAGTGTTTTAACTTCTGAAAATAAAGGTGCAAAGATACAAAAATTGGAGTGAGGTTTTACCAGCGAGGCGCGACGATTTTTTTCGTTTTTTATCTTTTAGAGAATTCTGAAATCGACTCCAACGTTTTTTGTCCTCTATTTTTATACCCGGCACTTCCCTGAGGTAAATTTTGCTGAATTATAATGGCTAACTCCGGGTGAATCCATGCTGTTTCAGTTCCCAGTAAATAGAGCGCAGTCATAGCTCTTGCCTGGCAAGCTACTTTCTGATTGGTGATCATCCAATCGAAACAACATTCGGTCATTACTTCCTTGTGCTTTGGCGTAAGCACCGCCTGGAATGCTTCCTGCTTCTTTTTGTAATACCCAATCGTTAATAACTCGCATAACAAGCCGAAAGAACGTAATTGTCCGTCACTTTTTGCATTGGATAGGTTTTCAAATATATAATCCAGAAAAGGAAAAATATAGCTGATGTCTTCTCTACATACAAATTCTAAAACCCAAGTGGCTTTGGTAGCAAGTTTAGTGTCATCGTGAAAGCAATACTCCAGTAATTCTTCAAGCATTTCCGGGTGTTCCAATACCCAATTGGCAGCTTTAAGTCTGTTTTTTCGGTAGGCTTTGTCGTAGTTTATTTGTTGGAATAATTCTGAGTTCAATATTGTTTTTTTTCGATTACGAATTGGGTTTTGAAAGTCCGCCGTCCAAGTTTCGGGTCACAAGAATTATTTTCCCTGTACTTTTCTTAGCCGAATTCTACCTTCCTCCAAATTGCGAATTACTATTTGTGTATGCTATTTAAAATTTATAGCTGCTGGGGGAAGGTGCTACATAGATTTTTTTAATTTATATTTTCAATGGCTTCAATAACTTTTGCTACCCCCGTTGATGCATTTTCAGCAAAAACGGTAATTTGTGAATTACTTTGTATACTGGGATTGGGATCTACAAAATAACAACGTGCATCTTCACGCGCATACTGAATGAGTCCAGCAGCAGGGTAAACCTGCATAGAAGTGCCTACAATAATCACAATGTCTGCTTCTTCTACGAGTTTGGCAGCAACTTCAATAAGCGGAACGGCTTCACCAAACCAGACAATGTGCGGTCGTAATTGATGGTTGTGCTCACAAAAATCGCCCAGATTAAGGTCTGTTTTCCAGTCAAGAATTAATTCCTCATCAAAGGTGCTGCGTACCTTTAATAATTCGCCGTGTAAATGAATAACCTGTGTACTGCCTGCGCGTTCGTGAAGGTCGTCCACATTTTGAGTAATAATTGTTACCTCATGGTTTTCTTCTAAGCGGGCTAGCGCTTTATGAGCGGCATTAGGTTTAACCTCTAATAATTGCCTGCGTCGCTGATTGTAAAAATCCAAAACCAGTGCCGGGTCGTTGGCAAATCCCTGAGGTGAAGCAACGCTCATTACATCGTGACCCTCCCAAAGTCCGTTGCTGTCGCGAAATGTTTTTAGACCGCTTTCGGCACTAATTCCTGCTCCGGTAAGTACTGCTATTTTCAAAATTAAATGCTTAATTGATTAAATTTACTAAGATACTGGTAATATAGCAAACCCTGAAATGAGGACATGATGTGACGTTGTAAATTACGGTACGCATTCCTGTGGTAAGCCTTACACAAAGATAGCATACAAACATATGGAGTAGCTCATGTCTCTTTTTTACTTTCTGTATAGCGGTCTAAATTCGTGCCCCCTTTTCTTCTAAATTTTCATAATTTTGGAAACTCATGAACAACCCCGACCAACTTTTATTTGACCATCTTCAGGGCTATCTTACCGATAGGCGAAAAGCACTTTTTAAGGAAGTGCTTTCCAAAAGAACACGCCATTTCACTGTGGTAACCGAAGATGTATACCAACTGCACAATACCAGTGCTGTGATGCGTACCTGCGATGTATTTGGGATTCAGGATTTGTACGTGGTAGAAGAAAAGCTCGGCAAACGAATAGACAGAGAGATTGCGATGGGAGCACAAAAATGGGTAACACTGGAGCGGCGAAACAATATTAAGGAATGTATAGCAGAGCTTCAGCAAAAAGACTACCAGATAATCGCCACGACCCCACATAATGAATCTACATTGCTACACGATTTTGATGTGTCTCAAAAAGCTGCCTTTTTCTTCGGAAAGGAACTTGATGGTTTAAGCGATGCGGTGCTAGAAAAAGCCAATGGATTTCTGAAAATTCCTATGTACGGCTTTACGGAAAGTTTGAATATTTCGGTTTCTGCGGCTATTATTTTACAAGACGTGGTAACCCGATTAAAACAAACAGACATACCCTGGCAGCTTTCTTCTGCAGAAAAATTTGAAATAGAAATGGAATGGATGAAACGTACCATCAAAAGCCAACGGGAAATAATTGAACGATTTCAACAAGATAAAAAGCTGTAGTGTTTAAGCAACTACCTAAAAATAATGAACTGTAAAAAAAAGGACTTTTAGCAGTATTGCCCTGAAAACAAGATAGTTTATCTGTTATTTTTTGGGATTAAGACCTAAACTAAGTTAATTGATGACTATTTTTGACATGGCACTATTATTAAATCCGGGTTAACTCGGAAAAATTCAATATACTAATGTGGGGGACCCAATGTTTAAAACAATACTTTTTTACACCATAACAATTTTATACAAATGAAAAATATCTTTCTGGTAACCCTGCTCTTCGGAAGTTTTCTTGGCAATGCTCAATTTTTAGAAAAAAAGAAAAATTTGCAGCGTTTTGATGGCTACTTCAGTTTTCAGTATTCTGAAATCGATGGTGAAATTTATCTGGAAGTACCCAAAGAAAGGTTGGATAAAGAATTTCTCTATGTACATTCGTTGCGAACAGGTCTGGGGAGTAATGATATTGGGCTGGATAGGGGACAACTAGGCGATCAGGCTGTGGTTAAATTTGTAAAAAGCGGCAATAAATTACTGCTGTTTCAGCCTAATATGGATTATCGCGCCAATACCGATAACGCTTTGGAAAAAAAATCTATTTCAGAAGCTTTTGCTACTTCCGTACTTTTTGGTTTTGAAGTAAAAGACACGTTAAATGATAACTATGTAATAGACGTTACGCATTTTTTGATGGAAGATGCACACGAGGTAGCAAAACGATTAAAAGATGGCAAACAAGGAACATACAAACTGGACAAAACCCGAAATTCGCTTTGGATGGAGCGTACTAAATCGTTTCCCGAAAACACAGAATTTGAAACCCTGTTAACCTTTGTTGGTGAGCCTAAAAGTGGCACTATTAGAAGTGTAGCGCCTAATGCCAATTCGGTGTCGGTAATACAACACCATAGCTTTGTGAAACTTCCAGATTCTGGCTACCTCCCACGGGAATTTGACCCTCGCAGTGGTTCTTTTTCTATTTCGTATCAGGATTACAGCACACCCATCTGGGAACCGCTTACCAAACGTTTTATTACAAGACATAGGTTAGAAAAGAAAAACCCTTTAGCTGAAAAAAGCGAAGCCAAAGAGCCTATTGTTTATTATTTGGATCCTGGCACACCCGAACCGGTGCGCTCGGCATTATTGGAAGGTGCTCGGTGGTGGAATCAGGCTTTTGAAGCCATTGGCTATACCAATGCGTTTCAGGTAAAACTCCTTCCCGAAAATGCAGATCCCATGGATGTGCGTTACAACGTTATACAATGGGTGCATCGCAGTACGCGTGGGTGGAGTTATGGCGGTAGCGTAATAGATCCCCGAACGGGCGAAATAATTAAAGGCCACGTAAGCTTAGAAAGTTTGCGAATACGACAGGATTTTATGATTGCACAGGCATTAATGAATCAGCCGTTTGCCCAAAGTGATACTAATTATCAACCTATGCTGGAAATGGCACTGGCAAGAATTAGACAATTAAGCGCTCACGAAGTGGGGCATACCCTGGGTTTTGCTCATAATTTTGCTGCAAGCACAAATAATCAGGCCAGTGTAATGGATTATCCGCATCCTACACTCACCTTAAAGGGGACTATGGTAGATTTTAGTAATGCGTATGCTACGGGAATTGGGGAGTGGGATAAAGTAACCGTAGCGTATAGTTATAGTGATGTGCCGCAAGGTTTGGCTTCACCTCGGAATTATTTGAATGGCATTCTTGAAAAAGCCCAGAAAAGCGGACTTCGATACATAACTGATAGTGATGCAAGGGCGCAGGGAGGGGCTCATGCTAAAGCCCATTTATGGGACAATGGTAAAAATGCTTCGGAAGAACTTGAAGCCATGCTAAAACTTCGGAAACAGGCAATAGCTAATTTTTCTGAAGATAATATTAGAACAGGAGAACCTTATTCAGTATTAGAAGATGTGTTTGTGCCATTATATTTTTACCATCGGTTTCAGACCGAAGCTGCTGTAAAACTCATTGGCGGCCTGGATTATAATTATGCGGTAAAGGGTGATGAGCAACTTGTGCAACAATTACTTACTAAAAAAGAGCAGGAAAAGGCTTTGGCTGCAGTTTTAGAAACCCTGAAAGCTGAAAACCTGGCCATTCCAGAAGATAAATTACAGTTATTCCCGCCTCGTGCCTATGGCTATTGGCGAAACAGAGAGAGCTTTAAAAGTAACAACGGGGTAGCTTTTGATGCTTTGGGAGCTGCGGCTACCGCTGCCGATATGACTTTAGGATTATTGTTAAACCCGGAACGCGCTAATAGGTTGGTACAGCAAAAATCGGTAGACACCAAAAATTTAGGATTGGAACAGGTGCTTGCACAAACGAGCGATGTAGTATTCTCAGCCAATGCAAAAGACGTCTATCGCAACGAAATACAGCAAACCATTCAGTTTGTATACTTACAACAGTTAATGAATCTGGCATTACATTCTCAAAGTATCCCGCAAACCAAAGCTTTTGCAAATAAAGCAATAGACAACATTGCTGCCAGCTTGCAGGCAAATATTATTTTTGAAAAGCAGCTTTTAAGAACCATTGAGCAATATTACGAGAAACCCGAAAACTTCAAGCAATTTCCTACTCCTGCCATACCAGATGGAAGCCCTATTGGAAGTTTTGAGTGTGTAGTTTCAAAAAAATAAACACCTTGGTAGGTAGCTTCTATTTCCCGGAACAAGATCTTATCTTCTTAAATTATTGAGCAAACACTTGTTTTTTATTGTACATTTAGCGTACTAAAATTTCAGCAAAATGAAAACGTTACTTTCATTATTTCTACTTCTTTTTTGTTGTACTGTGGTAGCACAAAAAGACATGGCTTCGGTTGAAGCACGAGTAGCAGACTTTACCAAGAAGCTTGAAAACAGAAATATTGACAACTATTTTACCACAACCCGGTTTTGTAACGGTGAAACCCAGATGTTTGTGATGCCTGACGACTCCCGTTGCTTCTCTCAGGGTACTTATGCAGCAGCGTATGTGGTTTGGATGGAAAATGAAGAGACAATGATCAAGAAAATAGACAATTGCGGGATGTTTGCTTCGGTTGCTTTACAGTCCAATGCTTTGTTTGAATATTTTCAGGATCAGGTAGTTGCACTTCAAAATAACAAAGTAAAGCCTTACGAAATTGAAGAAAGAGAAGGGGGCCCCTTGTTACGTACCGAAATAAAAGACTGCCATAGAAAGTACAAGTTTGTAGCAGAAGCAACGGAGGGAATGCAGGAATTTAAGCCTTTTGATCTCACTAACG
>PANU01000010.1 GCA_002707745.1 Flavobacteriaceae bacterium | reverse complement strand
TGCACAACTTAAAGCAAGCCTACGTGGGCAGGTGTTAGGCGTCAAAGAAAACGTATCTATAGCTAATGCTGCACGTTATGCACAAGTAAACGACATCAACCTTACTAACACACAGCAATCAAGTATACTTAGGTCTAGTCAAGCCTTAGAAGTAGACATGGCTAACTTGTCAAACAGACAGCAGACTGCTTTATCTAACTTACAAGTCAAGGCTGCAATGATGGGCCAAGACTTAACTAATGAGCAACAGACTGCAGTACTTACAACTACACAAGCTTTTGAGTCTAAGCTGGCTGAAGCTACACGTAAGCAACAGGCGTTCATACAGGATGCTGCATCCATTGCAGCTATGGAAGGACAGTCACTAAGTAACAGCCAACAGACACAACTATTTAACGTAGGTAACGTTGTAGCTGAACGTGGTCTTAACTTAAATAATGAACAGCAAACTACGCTATTTAATTCTACTAATAAGATGACTATGGACGTTGAAGACTTGTCAAACCGTCAACAAGCTGTACTAGCTCAAGCACAGATAGAAGCAGCCATGAGGGGTCAAGAGCTTACGAATGACCAGCAAATTAGGATCATAAAAACTGAGCGTATAGCTGAGATAGCTAACCAACAGTTTAGTGCAGACACAGCTAGGGTTATGCGTACATCTGAATTAGCTAACACTGTAGACTTATCTAACTTGAGTAACAGAAACGCTAAAGTTATGGCTGACGCTGCAGCTATGTCGCAGGTTGACATTACTAACTTAAACAACAGACAACAAGCTGCACAACAGAAAGCAGCAGCATTCTTAGAGATGGACTTTGCAAACCTATCTAATGAACAACAGATGGAAATGTTTAAGGCACAAAGCACAACGCAAACTATTCTTAGTGATCAAGCTGCAGAAAATTCAGCAGCACAGTTTAACGCTGAAAGCATTAACCAGAATAATCAATTCTATGACGGTTTAAATGCACAGATTGATATGCACAATACAGCACAGCAGAACGCTATGGAACAGTTTAACGTAGGTGAAGAGAACGCCATGACTAAGTTTCAAGGTGAGATTGACAACCAGCGTGATATGTTTAATGCATCTAATGAACTAATTGTAGCACAAGCTAACACACAGTGGCGGCAAAGTATAGCTACAACTAATACTGCTGCAATAAACAACGCTAACATGAATGAAGCTATGGCTGCTAACAACTTGACTACGCAAGGTATCAATGAGCTTTGGCAGCAAGAGCGTGACCTAATGAATTACGCATGGACTAGTGCTGAGAGTGCTTTGCAAAGAGAAAACCAGTTGACTATAAACAAGGTAGCTTCTGAAGGATCAAAGAGTGCAGGTTTAGCTAATGCTGCAGGAACAGTGATAGGTGCTATTGTTAGGGGTAGCTTTGGTGGATTTACTTCAGGAACAGGAAAGTAAGGTTATGAGCAGAGAACAAACAATAACTCAATACATTAGTACTTTGTTAGAGAAGGAAGGTGAGAGAGGCAGGTTTGAAAAAGAAGCTGAGAAGTATAAGCCTAAGTCAGGGCTGATGTCTAATCGTAATGAACCTAAAAAAGATGGGCCTGTAGACACAGCCCCTAAAGTTATGTCATCTGCTGACCACCTCTTTAATGCAGTAGAAGAAATGAGCAGATATGTTGATGACTCAGGTAGTAACGCAATAACTGATTCTATAAGTAGGTCTGTAAGAATACCTAACGTCCCTACATCCATAGATAGAAGAACACCACTAGTTGATTTGTACAGACTAAACATGGGTGGTGAGACTGAGCAAGGTTTCTTAAAAGCTCCTGCTGCCCCTGTAGCTCCTAGTATAGATACTAAAGGTAAAGGTAAGCCATCCTTTGCACAGAGTATGATAAATAGTTTAAGAAGCCGTTACCAAGAGAGAAGGATAAACCCTAATGTTAAACCGTTTCCTGAACAAAGTAGCGTTACTGTTACTGAGCTTGACGGTGCTGCTGTTGGTGGTGCTTCCGATGGGAAAGTAGATGAGGGTCTGATGAGTAGACCCTATGATAAAGAAGCTATGCTTGATATAAATGAGCCAAAAAGTGTAGGCGAAACATTTGAAGGTATATTTAAGTTTATAGAAAAGGGTGAAGGCGGTTATGAGGCCAGTAATAGAGGAACTCAAAACAAAAAAATAGTAGGTAGTGATTTATCTACTATTAGAGATGGTAAAAAACTTACAGAGATGACTCTGGGCGAAATTAAAAACTTACAAAGTATAACTAGCCCATCAAACACAAACAGACTATTTGCTGTAGGTAGATTTCAGATGATACCTGACGTTTTAAAAGAAGCACAAGAAGCTGTTGGACTTCCTGATAATACTATATTTGATGAAAAAACACAAAACATTTTAGGCCGTTACTTAATTACAGATAAGAGAGAAAAGTTAAAAGATTACCTAGCAGGTGATAGAAATATAAGCACAGAGACAGCTATGCTAGAGTTAGCAAAAGAGTTTGCTTCTTTTCCAGTACCTAAAGACATAACAATAATAAGAGGCGGTAAAGACGTGACTATAAAAAAGGGTAATACTTACTATGGTGACGGTGCAAATAAAGCAAGTCATAAAGTAGCAGATGTAAAAGCTATGTTAATAGATGCGCGTGGAGGTATACCTATAAAAAGTGGTGTAGTAGACGAATCTCTACGCCCTAAAACTAGACCTACTAGGTTAGCTAGTAACTAATGTTTGGCTTACCCTTAGAACTAATTACGATGCTCTTCTCTACCATACTTGGTGGAGTAATGTCTATCTGGGGGCAAAGCATAAAAGGTAGGCAAGCCCAAAATGAAATGCTTATGCAACGTGCTAACTTTGAAGCCAAGCAAGTCAACAGAGCTAGAGATGCAGGTAAGAACGACAAACACTTTGCTTGGACACGTAGACTTATAGCTTTATCTGCAGTATTTAGCATTATTGTCTTGCCAAAGATAGTAGCAGTGTGGTATCCTGAAGTCACAGTTTACGTAGGATACACAGAAGTACAGGGTGGCTTTATGAACTGGCTGTTTGGCCCCGACGAAGCAATACAATGGAAGATGGCAAAAGGTTTTGTAATTACACCACTAGACACACATATAGTATCAGCCATTGTAGGACTGTACTTTGGTGCAGGTTTCACTAAGTAGGATAAAAGAAGATGGAAGAACCCAATTTTGGAAGACCCATACCTGGTAACTCTTTAACGACACACAAGCCTGGAGACAGGCCTTGGGAGCGTCCACCTGAGATGTCAACGGTAGAAGAAACTCTTAGGTACTACTTTAAGATGTTAAATAACCCAGATGTTATTGATGACTTAATGACGCTACTAGATATGGGTGTACCAATTAGACCTATAGTACAGTCTATTTATACATCAGGTGTTATGAACGGTATGCACTCTTTGGATGTAGGGCTTATTATTGAAGACACAATGAGTGAGTTTCTAGCTACAGTAGCTAAGTCATACGAAATAGATTTTACCTTTACAGAAGAAGACCCTGCTAATTCTAAAGAAGCTAAGAATGAAAGACGTACTACAATGATGCTACAGGCTGCTATAGAAAGAGGCGAGGCTCAAGGTGAAGATGATGAAGGTGTACAGCTATTAAAGCAAATGGCTGAAACTATAGAAGCAGAAGAAGAAGCAACACAAGAAGAAGAAACCCCTATGCCAGTAGAAGAAGAACAACAACAAGAAGAAATGCCTATTCCTGAAGGTGCAGGTCTGATGTCAAGAGGGGGTATGTAATATGTTTGATTGGAAATCTTTTGCTACAGGGTTCTTAAATGAAACTGGTAGACAGATGGAGCTTGACCGTCTTGAGAATGTAAAGTATAAAGATGAGTTAAGAGATGATTACAAAGACGCTAAGAAAGCTTTTCAAGACAGAAAAGCACTTGTAGGTCAGGCTCAAAGCCAAGTGGGTAGGTTAAAAAAGCTAGGTGCTACTGATCAACAAATCAAAGCTGCTGCAGCCACTGGTGCTAAAGGTGTGTTTCAATTAGCAGACGCATTAGCAGCACAGCAAGAAAAGTTAAATACAGATAGACCATTAACAACCCAAGAGATTGATGTATTTATAACTGGTGCATCAGAGTTTGAAGCTGGTGATGTAGCTGAGTTTATTGAACGCTCTTACAACTTTTCTACAGCACCACCTGATGCTACTGCAGGGCAAGACCCACGTTCAGGTATACAGAAGTTGTTTGGTATAAACCTGAGAGAAGCTACAGATGCATCTTACGGTGGTTCTGCTAGTGCCTTTGGGCCATCTAAGATGGATTTGATAGATATGTCTAGGGAAGCAGCTTACAGGAGCCTAGCTACTGATCCTAGCAGTGTATTCTTAACTATAGATGAGGCACAGCGTGACCCTTATGATGCAACTGCGTCAAACCTAGACTACTTAGATGAGTTTGATGATTTAGAAAGACGCTTAGAAAAATCTGGCTCCCCTTACATGGGTCTTTTAACGCAGGGCAAAGATGAAGAAGCAGCAGAATTAAAAGCAAATCTTGTTAGTTCTTTAAATAAACGCTACGAAAGACGATTTGGTGATGAGTGGATTGTAGATGCGCCCTATGGTACTTACACAAAAGCTGAGATTGAAGCCGCAGAAAAAAGACTTGCAGCTAAACCTAATGGTTCTAGTACTATACCTAGCAGTAAACCTGAAGCTAAGATTAAAGAAAAGCTAACTAATATGGTAGCTACTGATCAAGGTTCATCTCTTATAAGTGCTCCTCTGGAAGACAAAGATGGTGACACTATATCTCTTAGTTTTGGTATGGATGGTAAACCTATTAGAGCTAGTAGAATAGGAAAAGACAAAACAGTGACACCTTTTACTATGCCAGAGGGTAAAACTATAGATGATTTTGTTAATCAACTTGTAGATGCTGGTGTATTTACACAGTCTGATATAGAGCGTATGGATAGTGAATCTCGTGCAGGTAGTTTTGACCCTAGTGCAAGCGGAGAAGTAGAAACCTTTGATGCTTTAGGCGAAGCACCAGAGGTAGATAAAACTGAGACACCTAAACCAGAAGGTAAAGGTAAACCCACACCCTTTCAAATACTAGTCCCTAAAATTAAAAAATTCTTTGGTGGACTACCTGCATTTAAACAAAAAAGGCTTAGAAGAGAGTTAAAAGAAAGACTAGAACTATCTGAAGCTCGTGCAGAAAGTTTTGATCCCAGCGCAGAAGAACCACTAGTAAAAAGACCTAAAGCAAGTATTATACCTGCTGCTGAAGCATCTAAACGCCCTGATGAAGACTTTACACAAGACGCTACAAAAGTAGAGATAGAGCGTATTATGGACTTCTTAGAAGAAAAAGAAGAGATGGATGCTTCTTTGTTATCTACTGACACAGAAGGGCTGTTTAAGTTTCTTGATGCACTAAAAGAAGAGGACTTACCTGAAGACTTAGCTAATGACATCCAAGACTACATAAATAAGTCTGAAGCAGAAGAGCAAAGTGATGATGTAGGTGATCCACTTGTGGCTCCAGGCATACGTACAGCTTTAGAGGAGCCTACTGCTGATAGCGTTAATGTACCTGATGTTAAGACTGAAGACATGGAAATGGAGGATTATTTAAGTAAAGGAGGAGAAGACGCATTAAGATTTTTCTTTGATGATTATGCCGTAAAAGAGGGGTATTACTCAGATAAAACTAGGCTAATAACAGAGTGGAAACGTTACGCTGCAAAGAATAGTATTGCTAGGCCTGTTATTAAAATGATTGTTGAACAAATACAAAGAGAGATGCGTGAATGAGTAGTAAATCCATAGATGCATTTGATTACCTGAATAGCAGGAAGAGTTCAGGTACTGTAGTTGATGTAGTTAATCCAGAATCCATAGATGCTTTTGATTACTTAGATGGTAAAGGAAAGACCAGAAGAGTTTTTGAAAGCAAAGTACCTAAAGGTAAAAAACTAAAAACTAAAGACTTGTACAGTGCAACCAACCTAAACATTATACGAGATTATATGTACAGGAAGAAGGGTGAGCCTTACAGAGAGCAAGACAAAGATGATGACAAGTTAGTTAATGACTTTGTTGATCAGATGCGCTGGTTTAACAGTAACACACTGTCTACAGCAGGTGAAGTACAATTTATTAACAAAGGCACAGAAGCTGACAAGGCTGCTGCAGGAGCAGCGTATGACTTGTATGATCAGCTAGGTAATATATTTACTAGAGGTGAAAGCCTTAGTGGTAAGATAGACGGTATCAAAGACTACTTGTTTGCTGCAGCGTCTGACCCATCAAACTACATAGGGCTACTCACTGGCGGTCTAGCTAAAGGTGCTACTCTTGGTGTCACACAGGGAGCCAAAGAAGCTATCAAGGCTGCGTCCAGACAAGCCTACAAGAAAGCAGCTAAAGAAGGTTTGTCTTCTAAAGCTACACAGAAGCTTGCAGATGAAGCGGCTGAGTCAGTTATTAAAAATATGACTAAGCGACAAGCTAATACTAAAGCAGGTAGACGCGCAAGAAACATGGCAGCTAGAAACGTAAAGTATCAGCAGTCTAGGCTTGCAGGTAGTAAGGCTGTAAAAGAGTTTGAGTCAAAAAGAAAAACTAAAGGTCTTGTTGCTGAACTAGCTGGCACAGCTTCTGTTGACGCACTTATTGCTGGCTTCCAAGATATAGCTATACAAGATATATACTTAGATGCAAACGTAGATGACAGTGTAGATTCAATAAACTATAATCAAAGTTTACTTAATGGTTTACTAGGTGGTGTAGTTGCACCAGCATTTAGCATGGCCCCAAAGGGAGCACGTAAAATCTTTGGTAAGAGTGATTTAGGTAAAGCTAAAGAGGAGTTAGCCGTTAAACAGTTTACTACTAAGGGCCAAGTTGATGCTGACATACAGTTTAAGGTATCTACTATTTTAAAGAACAGCTACAAAACTTGGCAGCAGAAGGTAGAAGCAGGTAAAAAAGCTACAAAAGATAGGCCACTACCTGAAGGATTACTTAGTGAGATACTACTAGGCCCAGACGGTGACGGTGAAAAAGGTGTAGTAGGATTACTAAGGCAGCAAGGTGTAACAGTAAACAAAGATACTTTTATATCTGACTTCCTGACTGATGTAATAAGAGTTATGCCTGACGAAGACTTTTTTGATATATCTAAGACTTTTGAAGGTAAGACATCTATACCACTAGGTGAAGTAGCCGCAGCTAAAGTTAAGCTGAGTGACGTTATTGCTTCTTATGCTAGTCAATTAGGTAGTGAGTTATCTGTATTAGCACAAGCCAAGAATAAACTTAATGCTGGTGTAGTCATAGGTAATGATTTAATGGAAAAAGCCCTTGACAGAAAAGAAGTCAGGGATTCACTAGAAGATGGTTTAGGTTCTTACTTTAAATCTAAGAGCTTTAGAGATGGTGCAGAAGTAATACTGCGTTCTAATAAAAATAAAAGAGGTAAGATATTAGGCATTAAGGATGGTGTAGCAACTGTTGTATTTGAAGACGCTAAGAAGAAAGGCAAGAAAGTTAAACCGCCTGAGATAAAGGTAGGCAGTAATGTAATACCACCAGACAGAGATAATGTAGGTAAGGTTATATCTTTAAGTAAAGGTTCCATTAAAGAGCCTACAACTGCTACCATAGAATTTGTCAACCCAGATACAAAAGCTAAGACAACTAAAGACTTCCCACTTAGGGATTTAACTACTGCAGCTAAAGGCAAAGACGATGCTGCAGCTAGAGAGTATAAGCTAGAGCAACTAGACTTAGTAGAAGACCAAATGGGCGGTAAGCCTAAGTCATCCTTGTATGTTCAAAACGTTTGGCGTAGAGCACTTGTATCCTCTGTACCTACAACTGCAGCTAACATATTTGGTTGGTCACAGTACTACTTAGGTCAAACTGTAGCTGATGCACTTTCTGGTGCTCAGTACTATGCCTACGGTGTCATGTCTGGTGATAAAGAAGCAATGCGTGTAGGTAAAGTTTACTTCCAAGTGCAAGGTGCTAAGTTTAGAAACTTCTTAGACCCTTTTACTACACATGATGCTTACATGAAATACTTAGATGAAAGCAAAAATACTAGAGACTTACTGCACGAAACAGTGGGCGGTACTGGTATAGAGAGTGGTGCTAAACGCTTTGGCTTTGACAAAGATAACAAGCCTTATCAAATTATAGAAAAGTACGTAGATGCAGCCAGTAGAATAACTGGTGTTAGAGCACAAGATACCTTTACTAAATCACAAACATTTATGACTGAGCTAGATAAGCAGCTTAGAATAAAAAAAGGTGTAACTTTGTCTGAAGCTATGCGTGGTAACAGTCTTAACATTATAGATGAAGACGTTGCAGGTTTGGCAGTAGACAGTACACTAAGGTCAGTGTTTTCTAAAGACTACACTACAGATGATCAGATGTTAAAGAAAGCAGCCAGGTTAGTTGAGGATGTATCTAACATACCTGTTCTAGGTTCCATTATGCCGTTTGGTAGGTTCTTTAACAACGTAATAGCAACAGTATACCAGCTTGGGCCTTGGGGTCTTATTGCTCCTGCTTCACGTATAGTTAAGACTGCTACAGGTAAACAAGGCAGAGATATAAGAGATGTAGAGGCTATATCTAGGGCTGCTGTAGGAACAGCAGGGTTGATCATGGCAGCTAGAATGGATCAAGACAGACAAGAAGCAGGGTTAGAGTCAACACAGTTTGACGTAGGCGGTACAAAGATTGATGCAAAGAATGCGTTTCCTATGTCTGAATTTATGGCAATGGGCAGAGTGTTTAACCAGTTAGCTCAGATGGGAGGTACATCTACGCTAAGTAAAGCATCAGGTGCTATGACACAAATTGAACCTGCTGACACTGACATAAAAACTATTGTACCTTATAAGCCTATTGTTGCCAAAGAATCAGTTGAAGACATGATGGCACAACTTGGTGTAGGACAGTTTGCTAAAGACATACAGTTTGGTAACGATATGTACAGGGTTCTTGATATGATGTTCTCTGATGCCAACGGTGGTGCTGCAGCATCTGAAATACAGAAGAGAGCAGGTAGCTTTGTAGCTGGCTTTACACGCCCTCTGCAGACAATAGACAAAGCCGTAGGGTTTATCTTAGATACAGATATACATAAAGATAGACGCAGTGTGTCTTACGTTGATCAAGAGACAGGTGAAGTAAAGCTTAGAGCTAAGACAGGTGGTGAAGTATTTAAAGGTGAAGCAACCAGATACTTAGATAACATCTTGCAAGCTATAGGTGCATCTACAGAAGCCTCTGACTTTAACCAACTACGTGTTGCATCTAGGGAAGGTGCGTTGTATGATCCTAACCCTTTGGCTACTGTATTTGGTATAAAAGTTTTAGCTGATAAAACTGCAACAGAACAACTGTACACTTTAGCTAACTTAAAAACATTTAGAGCAGACAGTAGAAGTAAAGTGCCTATGTATGACAGGTTGTTTAACGAACTACTAAGTCCTATACTAGAAAGAAAAGCTAGAGCGTTACTTAGTGATCCTAAGTTCATTAAGGGGTCTAACACATACAAGCGTGTTAAAGCTAAACAAATACTTACAGAAGTTAGGAAAACAGTAAAAGCTGGCATGAGTACACTATCAGAAGAGCACAGAATAAACCAGCGTAGGTATGACACTATAAATAAAGCACATGACTCAGAAGAATACAAGAATGCTGTGGCTGGTATGCACAAAATAAGATTAGACCGAATGCGAGACAGAGGCGCAACAGAGGAGTCACTAAAACAAATAGAAGTTAAAGACCCTCTGGACTACAATAACACAGAGCTAAACATGTTTGAATACATGTTGGATGCTTACAAAGGATACCGCAAAGGTGATATTAAGTAAAGGGGGGCCGCTTGGCCCCTCTCTTTTTATTTAATGCCGTGTAGTTCAGCAGTATACCTAGCTAGGGCAGCTACATCATCTACGTGCTCAAGTGCTCTATCCCTGCCTCTACTCTCAGGTAAAAACTCAAGTATACACTCTCTTACTGGTTCTAGTTTGTTTGACAAAGTTTGATAGAAGAGCTTTTGCTTATGCTCTACGTGCCTCTTTGCTTCTTTTTCTAAGTCCATAGTTATTTAAATTTCCCTTGGCAGTGCTACACAGAATGTCATTACGTTAGCTGAAGCATTGGGTCTAGTATTCATAAGCGTATCCCTTAATTGCTCTGCTGCTTCCCTGCACTCATCATAGTCAGCGTACATTTCTGGCTCAGTCTGTGCGTAGTGTAGCCCTTGGTTAAACAATATGAGTACTAGTATCCACTTCATAGCACTACACCAAAGTCTTTACGTATTCCCAACCTTCAGTGGCGTATTCCCATCCTACAGTAGCAGCAGGTATTACTACTTCTTCAATCACACCAAAGCCGATTACCATTGTTACTAATTCAAACATGTTAGTTCTTCCTTTTATGTTAAGTCTACTATTTCACACACATCACCGCTACACGCCATAGTTTGCATAGCAACTGTGTTGTCTTCTTTTTCATACGCTGAGAGTTTAGACCAATCTATCTTTTCAGGCATGGTGCTCAAGAGTTCGTCATATTCTTGTTGAGTACAGTCTTGATAAGGTGCTTGTTGGTAAGTATGATCAGAGTGTGGTAAAAATGACACACCACTCATCTCGTCAAAGTGTTTGTAAACAAAAGCACCAACTTCCATCCACTCTTCATCACGCACAGAAACAGTTACACTAGGTTTGTGCTCACACCAATGTCTTTGGTAAATAAGCCACATCTCTAATTGTTCTATGGCGGTCATGTCGTTACGTGTTACAGCATTCTGTGGTGACTTAATAGGAAAGCTAAACACTGTAGTTTGTTCTGGTTTGTTAAACTCTGGCTCATTAGGAATACCACAGTCTTTCATAAACTGAGTTAATGGGTCTTTATTGTCACCACGTACAGTACGGACATAATATGGGCTATGCCTACTATGGATACCAGACGCACTATCCACAAGTTGTGATACCGTTCCCGATGGCTTGACACAGGTAATTGCAGTAGACGCAGGTATATCCAAACGCTTAGACCATTCAGCATTAGTAGTGATGGCGACATTTCGTAAGTACTCCAATGTTTTATCTAGTGATACATTCTTACTGGTTAGTAGTAGGTTATCCATTATCCCTGTGAGTGACACACCAAGCAGACGCTCTTCTTCTGTATTACGCTTCCACACCTTTCGCAAGTAAGGAAACTTTGTGTAGGTGCTTTGGATTGTGCCAAGTATAGTAGCACATTTGACTTTTCGCTCCAAGTCTTCAACCGAATCCGTGGCTCGTACCACAACTTCTGTAAGATTACAAAATTGATAAGGTCTAAGGCTGATCTCCGAACATGGGTTACAGCCGAAATCATAGTCAGGGTTACGTCTGCCATGCTGCCTAGCAATAGCTTTACACGCTTCACGATTAAATACTCCTCTCTCTCCTGATTTACTTTCTACTAAGGACATCCACTCACGCATAAACGTTTCCATGTCAGGCTTCTCAGTGTAACATACAGAGTTATTAGCTAGTGCTCTCCACGCTACATTCTCCCACCACTGTCCTGACTTAGCGTGACGCATTCGGTCATCACTTAGGTTAGATAAACTTATCATAGCTGACCTACGTACACCACCTACAACAACTACTTCACCTACTTTGCACATCAAGTCGTGACACTCAATACTAGATAGCTTACGCCCTTGTGCATTCTTAAATATAGTAACTGCAAAGTTAAACAAGTCCACCAAGGGTGCAGGGCCACTAGCTCTACCACCAAATGTCTTTAGTCTTGCACCAGCAGGACGTATACGTGAGACATCCCACTGAGGTATCTCACCAGCCCACAGGAGAGCAAGAACTTGTCTGAACGCTTTAGCCCAACCCTCCTTACTATCTTTAGCAACGACAGTAGTATCACTGTAGAACAACTCAGGAACTTCAGGGAGTTTAGTGATGTACTGCCTCTCAACACTGAACCCGACACCAGTGCCACACAAGAGGATGAACATAGCCTCATCAAAGGACTTAGGGTCATCTACGGGTAGGTAACTACAGTTGTACCCTGCTGTGTTGTCACGCTCTAAAGCAGGGCCAGCAGTCATCATGGCTCTCATGCTAGGCATAACTTCTAAGCTTAGTATTGCATCTTGTATTTGTGTAACTGTATCAGCATCAACTAAGTCAGACACAACATTATTCATGTAACGCTCTACAGTCTCATCCCAAGCTTCTCTACTACCTTCTTCTTCTACCCAACGTGCATAGCGTGAGGTATGTATAAATGATTGATAGTCTGTTGGTAGTAAGTTGCTCATCTATTATCCCCACTTCCTTTTATAGTACCATTAGCTTTACGCTTCATTAGTTTTTCTAGGTTAGACATAGCTATCTCAGCCATGCTTATGTTTAAGTCTCTGCTTAGTGCAGCTATGTACCACATACAGTCACCTAGTTCAGCAGCTACAGCGTTTCTATCAAAGTCACCATCACGTAGCATCTTCTTTACTTTGTTAGCTACCTCACCAGCTTCACCTGCAAGCCCTAGTGCAGGGTATATTACTGCGTGGTTTACCCCATAGATAGCTGTCTTTTGTGCCTCTGATTGGTATGATTTCATGTCCAAAGGCTTACTCTTCCACTGTTCTTGCCAGTAACCAAAAGCTTCTAAGTCTGTTTCGTTAATCATGTTCTCTCCCTGACGTTTAAGTTATCTAAGGTTACATCATCTATGTCGTGAAACGTATTACGTACTAAGTCACACATATCATCTACATGGTGGTTTTCAACAGTAGATAAGATATTACCGTCTTCTTCAACATCAAGTACAAATGTTACGCTAAACCTTTTCTTGTTCACTTGTGTATTTCCTTCAGTGTTTCATTAGCCCACTCTAAATATTGTTGAGCTTTCTTTAAATCTTCTACAGGGGTGGCATTCTTGTATGTTGCCCTGTGGTTATACTTCATAACGTTACCTCTACAGTAAGCTACAAAGCCTTGCAGTCCTAGTACCTGCTTGATGTAATCAATGCACTCTATACCATCAGTTAGGTTGTAGTGTGCTGGTTTACTTACGTTGTCGTACAAAGTAGTCTCTCCAGTTATTGTAATGATTTGATCATCACTGAATAGATCAGATATTTCAAAGTCACCGCTTGGTAAGTCTAGTGTGCTCATTATGCATTCCCAAATGTTTTAGTGTACTTAGTTAGTCTTAGTACTTTACCGTCTGTACCTTCTACTTCTTCATACACCTTTTGTTCCTTTTTGTCAATAGCTAAGTTATCATTTCTACGCTCTTCAACTTCATTATACAGGTCTTCATCTTCTTGTGTCATCTCTAAGAATGTACCCATCAGTGTAGCTAAGTGTACCAAGTAAGACAAAACTTCTATCTTAAAATGTTTAGAGTTACCTACTACTAAACCTGTACTAAGTTGTCCTGTCCACTCACCTTTACTGTCTAGTTCCACAGGCCGTAGTATAATAGCTACCTCATCATCATCTACTGTGTAGCTCATTAAGTATCCCTTCTCTTTGTTTTAAGTGGTATTACTTTTAGTTTAGTTGCTGTGCCTTTTTCTTTTAGCCAGGATTCAGGTATCACACGATGCGCCCACATAAAGTCATTAGTGTCACACCACTGATAGTACCTGCTCTTAGCTCCCTTATATAGTTTAGCTTTTGAGTTACTAAACACAAAGCGTATATCAAGCTCTGGATGTTGCTTGCGTACCTCTGTGTGCTTGCGTCTGTCCTCACTGTCAAAGATACCTTTAGTTTCAATTATAATACCGTTATCCAGAATAAAGTCAGGCGTGTATGTTCTGTACCGTAGGTCTTCCCACTCAATTCTCAAGCATTCGTACCTGACTTTCTTCTGTGTATCTTTTAAGTAAGCAGCAACGTCCTTCTCTAAACCACTGCGATACCTTCTTACACTATGCTTTCTTTGTGGCATTTAACAACTGATGTAATTCTTCTGACTTTACTTTACCTATAGCACGAACACACTGCATTTGGTGGTCAAGCATGTTCAGTGTTATAGCGTTCTGTTGCAGCAGTTTGACTAGCTCCTGCTGTTCTTCATTCATGTTGTTGGTGTCGTAGTCTTTGTCATTTACTGTTACTGTTGTCATTTTAAGCTGCCTCTGCTACTGATACGTATTCTACTATTGGTTTGTCTTTAGCTTTAGATACCCTAGATGGTAGAGCCTGTAGTGTAGGCCAGCATTTGTACCTATAATCACAGAACCTGCAGTTACTACTAAGCTTCATGTTACCACTAGGCTTCTTGAAGTATGTCTCAGGCACTGGCTCAAAGCATCTTTCAAAGGGTTTGTCTTTATCTATGTAGTCATATGTATCCTCTATATTTTCTAGTACTTCTTTACCATTAGCTTCTTCAGCAGACACATATTTAAAGTTACCATTAGCTTTGTTTACTACCCACCAGCCACCTATGTCTTTACCTGCTGCTGCTGCGTACCCTACTAGCTGTGATACGTAACCAAATGAATCTCCTGCGTTTAAGGTGTTGAAGTCTGCAAACTTATTTTCGTAAGACCAAGGTGAAGCAGACTTAACGTCATCTACTTTGTCATCCAATATCATGTCGTACTCACCACTAACCTTACCACCTTTAGGTAAGTCAAGTGTTACCTTGTCGTTATCCTCAAAGGTAGTACCACTAGCCCTGAGTAACCCTTTGAACACAGCCTCTACAATATCACCCATAATCATATTAACCTTAAAGGATGTAGGTTTAGGTTCTGCATTATCAGGGTCATTCTTTTGAAACCAAAGCTGGCAGGTAGGACGCCCAATGTTGGACATCCTTAGTTTAAACTTGCGTGGTTCTTCTTCTTCAGGGTTGAACTGTTTGTGCAAGGCAACCTTTATGTCTTCAGCTACTTGGTCAATAACCTCTTGCGACATAGTTGACTTACCATCAACTGCACCCCTCAAGTAAGAGTGAAGAGAAAGTTCAGCAGGGTGATTCATTAGTCAACTTCCTGCACATCAACAATGCTGTTTATTATTTTTGCGTCTTCACTAGATAAGTTCTCAACATTAGCTTCATCCCACTTGTTAAGGATGTACTCGTTGCTACGCTGAACGTACTCTACGCAATCTTTTAGTATGTCATTGTCTCCATCAGCAAAACCTATAAGATCACCTAAAGATGAGTGTATAACTATATACTTACCGTTAGGCATATCCTTTGCTTCACCTGTCAAGGTTATTGTGTGCTCTGCTGGTGTTAAACTTTTACGCATAAGCTTTTCTACACTGTGTTGAATATTCTTTTTACTATCACGGTTTTTAACATCCATTATAAATGGTGTTTCTTCATTAAAACCTGTAGCAGGTTCACCTCCTTCATAAAAAGGTTCAATTAATGTTGTCATACCCATCATAACTTTACAGCTTTTAATACTGCGTATAAACTGCTTTCTATCTTCAGATAAGGCATTAAAATCCTCAACAAAGCCACCACGATTTAGATTAAAAGTACCTAAAGAATCTTTTAAATCACTCTTTAAGTTTGCTGCCATCACAGTCCTTTGTGTAGTATTAGCTGCGCTATCCCACTTTTCCCAACGCTGACGCTCTACAAATAAACGAACTATCATTTTACGGCAATACACTTCTTCTTCATCACGCTTCATCTGGAATACAGGGGATGAAACAATCTTTTTTGTTTCTTGGTTAATCTCCTGCAATATCATGGGCTTTACTCTGCATAAACTGTTTTTTTGTGCGCTAGACGCTGAGATTTGAAAGCCCATTGCATCAGCTAGGTTCATGTTGTCTACGCTTAGTGCTGTTATATTGTTCATCTATATATATCCTTTTGTGAACGTTTAATAAGAGGTCTGTTATATCACATAACATCCTTTGTGTCAAGCCAATTATCACCTATTTTAGCTTCTAATAGTAGTGGTACATTCATTTCTATTCCGTACTCCTTTTTTATTAAGTTGTTAAGGTTTCCGTTAAGATCATTTATTATCTTTAGTACCTGATCTATTTCTTGTGGGTGTACATCAATTACAACTGAATCATGTACTGAGTTTACTAGGCAAGAGTGCAGAGGCTCAAGTAGTCTTTCCATTTCAAGTATAACTACAGGCACAACGTCACCAGTGGCAAAGCCTTGCACAGGGTAGTTCTTTATCATAGTGAAGTGTGTTACACTGCCACTCTCTCTGCGTACTACATCAGGAAAGGCGTACTGCCTACCACTGACATTAGTTATCTTTAGCATACGCACAGCCTCATCTCCTAGCTTCTTGTGCCATGCAGCCACACCCTTGTATTTTTCAGTGAAGTGCTCATAGTATGCAGCTTCTGCCTTGCTCCTACCATATCCTGTCGCCCCAAATAAAGGAGCGAATGTATGTGCTTTTGCATCCTGGCGAGATGTAGGCTGTCCTGCATCACTGATAACCTTTGCCGTGTAGGAGTGTACATCAAATCCTGTACTGATCTCCTGCATGGCTACAGTGTCCTGTGCAAGGAATGCAGCCGTTCTGAACTCAAGTTGTGCAAAGTCTGCCTCACAAATCTTACCACCATCCCACCTAGAGATAAACACACGTTTTACTGGAAAGGTTCCTCCTCTTGGCATGTTTTGCATGTTTGGATTGCGTCCAGAAAATCTACCTGTACTGGTGACATGCTGGGTAAGGTTGACGTGAAGGAATCCGTCTTGTTTAGTGTACTTGGAAATGCCATCCACAAAGCTACTGAGGTAGCTACTAATAGCGTTAAGCCGCTTAACATCCTCCAGAAACGTAGCTGC
>PANU01000009.1 GCA_002707745.1 Flavobacteriaceae bacterium | reverse complement strand
TAAGAATGCACCATTGGGCTACTAGCGGTAATTGTAATAGTTTCCCGGAGTCGTTTCCCAAAATCGTACAAGGCTTTTATTTCTTTAATTCCAGCAATGCGCTCTTTACTGAAAACCAGCAAGGAGTTTCCATTAGACTCTACGTGATAATATGGATTGCTTTCAAAAAAGTGAACCAATTCATCGTCAAAAAATTGTTGGATAACAGCAGTGTTTTCACCTAACAGGTAAAAGCGCTTGTTAAAATCCTGATGATTTTCAATTGGGATGTCTCTAAATCCGGCAAACGCATAAACTCTTTCCAGAAAACCTTCACGATCCAGGGTAAATTCTGGGATTTCGTGCTTTAGATCAATGTGAAGCATGGTAGTGCGTACATTTTCTTTAGCAATAAATTCTCCTTCAGAATAATCGATGTCGAATAATTTAAAGGTTTTGTCTTTGTTAAACATCCGGTTGTAAATACTTTCTACGGTTTTGGAAGTAAAAAAATGAAACCTATCCAGGAAATGAAGATCCTTAGCAACAGATGCTTCGTATTGCATTTCATAATCATCGGCTATTTCCTGCAATGTGATTTGACGCTTGGTCAGGTTTTTTTGAAGCAATCCCAGACCAGGAATTAATCTACGCAGCGCAAAGGGATGCTTGCTTTCAGCTCCGTGTAAATCCAGACCAATTACTTCAAAATGACCGCCGCTTTTTAAAAACATGTCCTGATAGCCGCTTAGGTTATCCATTACTGTGTGGTCTACAAATTCGCACATAGAGAAATCTACTACCACATCTTCGGTTTGTGGAATAGCTTCTAGTTTTTGTTTTAATTTGTAATAATTCAAGAAGCTACAAAAGTGCTTTACACTCACATAATAATCGTTGCTGGTACCTAGATCTTTAAACATTAAAACGTTGGGTTTTGATATATTCCGAAGGAATAACGCAACACTTTTATTCATAAGCACATGAATGATGAATGTGATTAACACACCAGCCAAAATCCCAGTGATTAAATCAACAAAAAGGGTTACCATTAGTGTTGTAAAGAAAATAAGTAACTGTTCTTTTCCTACTGAAAAAATCCTGCGCACCAATTTGGGTGATGCCAGTTTATATCCTGTGTAGACTAAAATCGCCATTAATGCTGGCATTGGAATTCTGGTTAACTGTGTTGAAAATAAAACAATAAAAATCACCAGAAAGATTGCGTGTGCAAAATTTGCCGAGCGGTTGGTCCCTCCGGTATTCACATTTACCGAACTTCTTGCAATTACGGTAACCACGTTAATACCGCCCAAAAAACCACTACCAATAGTAGCCAGTCCAAGCGCTTTCAAGTCCCGGTTTGCGTTGCTCCGTCTTTTTTGTGGGTCTAGCTTATCTACCGCTTTAATGCTTAATAAAGATTCAATGCTTGCAATAAGTGTGATGGAAAAAACACTTATCCAAAACGGAAAGCTTCCAATAGGTCCAAAATTTAATGTAGGTAACTGGGAGACAATTTCTTCGGCAGGGGGAATGCCTGACAACATATATTTTGCTGCAATAGGATTAGGATTTTGTACGATCAACTCAAAGTAATAGCTAAAAGCAATGGAAAGTAAAACAATCCACATAGGCGCTGGGATAAGCTGAAGATATTTATTTCTGATCCTGGGATAAAAAACCATAATAGCCAGTGCCAGAATACCCGCTAAAGCTGCATATACAAGTCCGATATTTTCATACTGAAATACCCCAATTATTGTACTGGGAATTTCCAAAAGATAATCCAAACTACGTTCCAGCGAAAGCTTATTGGCCAGCATAATATGAAATTGCTTTCCCAGAATAATGAGACCAATAGCCGCTAGCATTCCTTGGATAGCGGAGGAAGGAAAAAAATCTGCCAGTTTTCCCATTCGTAAAAAACCTAATAGCAATATTAACATACCAGAACAAACAATTGCGGCGTAGGTGGCCTCTAGCCCCAATGTTGTTACGGCAACCAATAGAACACCCACCATACCATTACCTGGACCAGTGATGGTAACATGGCTTCCTCCCAAGAACGAAACTAACAGTCCGCCAACTACAGCTGTAATAATTCCGGCAATAGGTGGAATTTCACTCGCCATAGCTAATCCTAATCCTAAAGGAAGTGCTATTAAACTTACTACAAATCCCGAAAAAATATTTTTGGGGAGTGTAGCAAAAAATTCGTTTCTATTGTTTTTTTTTGGACTCATTGAATAATTAGTACGTCGGTAGGGAGTTCGGTTAAAATATGTTCCAGATCGTGTGGAAACAAACGGTCTTTAAATTTAGATTTTTTTGGACCGTTCATAATGAGTAAATCGGCACGAGCCACTTGCGCATAATGCCCTATAGAATACCCGCGTTTTCCAAAAATAGGCTGGGTGCGTACGGAGAGCCCCTTTTTTTGTTTTTCGGGAATAGTATCAACAATTGTTTTAATTCTTGTGTCTTCCTGACGGTGTAGCTTTTCTTTTTTTAGATTGGCACGGCGCAGGGATTTGTCATCGTTAATACTAATAGCCACTTCCTGTTGGGTGATTTCTTCAACAATGGTAAGTTGTTCTGCCTGTAGCGCGCTACCTGTAAAAAAAGCAACTTTAATAGCTTGTTCGGTTTTTTCGTCTTTTAACCCATTTACTACCACGTGCTTGCATTTTATGCGCTCTACCGAAGGGTTAATGAGTAATAATACAGAACATGATGCTTTACGGGTAATTTTACGAGCAATGGAACCTACGTAGTATTTAAAAAAGTTTTCCCTCTTTAGGGCGCCAAGTATAAGTAAGTCTATTTTTTTTTCTTGAACCGATTTTAATATAGAATTTACAGGTTTTCCAGGCTCGTACACAATATCAATCTCTAGCCCATCAATAAAAAAAGGAGCTAGTATTTCCTGAAATCTTGTTGTTTTTTCTTCGGAAGCAACCCCAATGTGAATTAAGATGAGCTTACTCTCAAATAGCATAGCCAGTCTCGCTGCTTCATATAGGTTGGCTTTAAGGTTGGGGGAAAAGGTGACGCCAATTCCAATGGAAGAAAAATAAGGTAGATTCAAGGTTTTTAAAAAACTTTAGGCGGAAAAGATACCAATTTCTAAACTTTCAGCCACAAGAAATGTTGAAAGGACTATTAAATCTCACTTTTCAAGCTATTACTATTTTGTTAAATATTTCGCTACCTTCCTGTATCTTTATATTTTCACACCGAAATAAACCAACTCAATGTTAGAACTAGCCGGAATCATTATTTTAGGAATTTTTGCCCAATGGGTCGCTTGGAAGTTTAAAATTCCAGCCATTTTACCCCTCATTTTAATTGGACTTTTTGTAGGACCAATTTCAACCTTAATTTCTGAAGACGGCACACAGTGGATACAACCTATCTGGAATACCGAAAAGGGTTTCTTTCCCGGCGAAAGCTTGTTTTATTTTGTCTCACTGGCCATTGGAATTATTCTTTTTGAAGGAGGGCTTACCCTAAAATTAGGGGAAGTTAAAAAGGTGGGTGGCGTTATTGGAAAACTCATAAGTTTGGGTTCTATTATTACTTTTTTTGGTGCCGGAGTCGCCGCACATTACGCATTTGGGTTGAGCTGGCAAATCTCATTTCTTTTTGCAGGACTTGTAATAGTAACAGGCCCAACGGTTATTACTCCAATCTTAAGAAATATTCCGTTGAAAAAAGATGTTTCTGCTGTATTAAAATGGGAAGGAATTTTAATTGATCCCATTGGCGCTTTGGTTGCAGTATTGGTTTTTGGTTTTATAAGCGTTAATATCCCGGTTGGAATGGAAGAAGTTGCCACCGAAGGTATGGCATCGGCCGCAAATGCCCATAGTAACGGTCACGGGGAGGGAGCAAGTTATACAAAACATGCGCTTTTAGAATTTGGTAAAATAATTGTCATTGGTTTCGCTTTTGGATTAGCAGGAGGGTTTGCTATGTACCAGGCCGTTAAGAGGAAGGTAATCCCGCATTATCTTTTAAACGTAGCTTCCTTATCTCTCGTCCTTCTCATCTTTGTGTTAAGCGATCTGTTTGCGCACGAAAGCGGCTTATTAGCAGTAGTAGTTATGGGAATGTATTTAGGAAATACAGATTTGCCAAATCTCAAGGAACTGCTCTATTTTAAAGAATCCCTGAGCGTCTTGCTTATCTCCATTCTTTTCATTTTACTGGCTGCAAATATTAGTATAGACGATTTAATGCTTATTTATAACTGGAAGACAGCGGTGCTATTTGCAGTAGTGATTTTTGTTGTACGTCCCGTGGGGGTTTTTCTAAGTACTTGGGGCTCCAATCTGCAAACAAACGAAAAACTTTTTATTAGCTGGGTAGGACCACGTGGTATTGTTGCCGCGGGTATTGCTTCCCTTTTTGGAACAAAACTCGTGGAACTTGGAGTGCCTGGAGCCGAATACATCACACCGTTGGTATTTGGGTTAGTGCTGGTAACCGTTTTGCTGAATGCAACCACCGCTCGCCTGGTAGCGTCATTATTAGGGGTATTCCTGAAAAAATCTGAAGGAATTATGATTGTAGGGGGTTCAAGAGTTTCCCGTTTAATTGCCTCATATCTTCAGAAAAATGATCGTCACGTAGTTTTGGTAGATTCCAACCGAACCAATGTTCAAAAAGCTAAGGAACTGGGTATAGACGCCATAAATGCCAATATTTATAGTGACGATCTTACCGATAATATTGAACTGAGCGATGTAGGTTATTTACTGGCAATGACCGGAAACGATGAAATTAACCGCCAGGCCATGAACCGGTTTGGGAAACAATTTGGTGAGAACGGAACCTTTAGACTAATGACTTCGGAAGAATTGCTGAAAGATACGAAAGTCGATAAAAATGACATTTTTAGTAACACACACGATTATATTCGTTTTACTGAAGTTGCACGTGATTATCCATCCATTCAGGAAATTGAAGTAGATGATAAAAATAAATTTTTGAAAGTTTTGGAAACTATTAGGGAAAACAAAGAAGCGATACCATTATTTATTAAAGACGCCGATGGACACCTGCAACTCATAGATACCCTTACTGAATTTGATATTGAAAGAGGCAGCGCCATTGCCTATCTCGGAAAACCGATAGATTTTGAGGATGTGGTTATTGCAACGAACGAAGAAAATTTACCCACTGCCGAGAATCCAAATGTGTAAATTGGTGTTGTAAACTGTTCAAAAATTTATTTTAGATTAAATACACCATATATCATGGAGGATATTCTAAATCTGCAACCCTATTTTATTTCGATTGCCTATTTAGGGTTTGCAGTGTCCATCATGGCATTTTTACCGCTATACACTAAAAAGGCCAAGATTACGTATATCATACCACTACTGTGTATTGGGATGTTATTGTATGCCATAGGGGCACCATTGCCGTGGCCAGAACCATTATACAACCTGAATTACGGTAAAATCATTACCGAAATTATCGTAATAGTAAGCCTTATGACGGCAGGTTTAAAAATAGGAACACAGTATACCTGGCTTGAGTGGAAACGACCATTGTCGCTTATCTTTTTTACCATGCCGCTATTTATGGTGGCTGTTTATTTAATAAGCTATTATTTATTAGAACTTAATGGCCCTGTGTCGTTACTTTTAGCCGCTGTTCTTGCTCCTACAGACCCTGTTTTGGCTTCCGAAATGCAGCTGGAAGAACACCAGCACAAAGACACAAAAGATTCTGGGATGCAATTTACCCTTACCGCCGAGGCTGGACTTAACGACGGACTTGCTTTTCCTTTTGTGTTTTTAGCGATATTATGGTCAAAATCTAATGGTTTTTTAGACTTGGATTGGCAGGAGTTTTTCGGATTTTATGTAGGGTATAAAATAATTGCGGGGATCGTTCTGGGAGCTTGTATAGGGTATATTTATAGTAGTATTATTGCCTACCATTCCCCAAACCAAAAAAAGAAAATTCTAAATGGGTTTATAGCCCTGGCACTTACTTTTTTCTCCTACGGAATGGCCGAAGCCTTAAATGCCTATGGGTTTTTAAGCGTTTTTGCGACAGGCGTTTTTATGCAGTACCACCGCCCCAAGAGTGAAAACAAGTCGGTGGACGATTTTATGATCCCTTTTATTGAAGAAATTGAAAAGCTATTGGTTGTGGTTTGGACTATCTTTTTTGGAGGTGCTATAGTATCCGGAATTTTGGGGTATACTAATGGATATGGCATTGGTGCTAGCTTGCTTATAGTGCTGGTATTACGTCCCGTTTTGGGATATGTCGCTATGCTAACCACGTCCTATGTGCCAGAAAAAAAGTGGGCCATTGGCTTTTTTGGAATTAAGGGGATAGGAAGCGTTTTTTACCTTAGTTACGGTCTTCTTCATGGGGAGTTTGAAGGATACGAATCAATTTATGGAATTGTGAGCTATGTTATTCTTTTCAGTATTATTATTCACGGAGTAAGTAGCCTGCGTGTACTCGATTATTTTAGAAAAAGGGAAAACTGATTTTAGTAGGTTTGCATATCGTTTTCCAACGGAAATACAATTAACTTTGAACCTGTAAAACGATTTCAGAGAAAAGAAAATTTCTAGAAGTAGTAAGAAAGAGATAAATAGTATGTTCTGTTACTATTTCTTTAAAATAATTTAAAACCCGTTCCGTTGTAAATAGGAAACTTCAGCCAAATGAAAAAAATACCTTTCTTAGCCTTTCTTATAGTTACATTAATGGCTTGCAATAATGACGATGAGCGTACGTGCCGTTTTTGTAGTAGTGACCAAACCCCGGAGTTTGAATTATGTCGTGAGCCCAACGGGAACGCTTCGGTAAATGGAGAAGATACCGGAACTAATTATCAGGCTTATTTAGATGATTTAGTGGCGGCTGGCGCTAGTTGTGGAAATTAAAGTTTGACTTCAAATTTAAAACCAACAATCCTTTAATCATTCAGCTTTAACACTGCCATAAATGCTTCCTGCGGGATTTCTACATTTCCTACAGCCCGCATTCGTTTTTTACCTTTTTTCTGCTTTTCCAGAAGTTTACGCTTACGCGAAATATCACCTCCATAACATTTTGCGGTAACATCTTTACGAAGTGCTTTTACCGTTTCACGCGCTATTATTTTGGCACCAATAGCTGCTTGTATGGGGATGTCAAATTGTTGTCTTGGGATAAGCTGGCGTAGTTTTTCGCACATTTTTTTACCAATATCGTAGGCATTGTCCTGGTGTAATAATGCCGAAAGCGCATCTACTACATTTCCGTTTAATAATACGTCAACTTTTACAAGTTTCGATTCGCGCATTCCAATAGGAGCGTAGTCAAATGAAGCATACCCTTTTGAAACAGTTTTTAATCTGTCGTAAAAATCGAAAACAATTTCGGCCAGTGGCATATCAAAACTTAACTCTACACGCTCTGTTGTTAGGTAGGTCTGGTTGGTAATTTGTCCACGCTTTTCAATACATAAAGACATTACGGAACCTACAAAGTCACTTTTTGTAATAATGGTAGCCTTTATATACGGCTCTTCCATTCGGTTCAGTTTTGAAGGGTCTGGCAAATCGCTTGGATTATTTACCAATAAAAGTTCATCTGGCTCCCTGTTAGTATAGGCATGATAGGACACGTTAGGCACTGTGGTAATTACGGTCATATCAAATTCGCGTTCTAACCGCTCTTGAATAATTTCCAGGTGCAACATCCCTAGGAATCCACAACGGAACCCAAAGCCCAATGCTGCTGAACTTTCTGGCTGAAAGACGAGAGAAGCATCGTTTAACTGCAATTTTTCCATGGAGGCACGAAGTTCTTCGTAATCTTCGGTGTCTACGGGATAGATTCCTGCAAAAACCATGGGTTTTACGTCTTCAAACCCTTCAATCATATTGGTGGTGGGCGATTTTGCATCGGTAATGGTGTCCCCTACTTTTACTTCAACCGCTTCCTTAATTCCTGTAATGAGGTACCCCACATCACCTGTTTTAATTACTTGTTTGGGCTGTTGTTTCAGTTTAAGTGTCCCAACTTCATCGGCATAATAGTCCTTGCCTGTTGCCATAAATTTTATGTGCTGGCCTTTTCGAATTTCACCATTTAGTACTCTAAAATAGGTTTCCACTCCACGAAAGGGGTTGTATACACTATCAAAAATCAAAGCTTGTAAACTTTCGTCTGGATTGCCTTTAGGTGCCGGAACACGCTCGATAATGGCAGCTAAAATTTCATCAATTCCCAATCCGGTTTTGGCGCTGGCAGGGATTACTTCTTCAGCATCGCAACCAAGAAGATCTACTATATCATCGGTCACTTCCTCTGGGCTTGCCGAAGGAAGGTCTACTTTATTTAGCACAGGAATAATTTCCAGATCGTTTTCTAGTGCTAAATATAAATTTGAAATGGTCTGCGCCTGGATGCTCTGTGCCGCATCCACCACTAGCAAGGCACCTTCACAAGCCGCAATACTTCTGGAAACTTCGTAAGAAAAATCTACGTGTCCAGGGGTGTCAA
Source organism: Flavobacteriaceae bacterium (assembly GCA_002707745.1). Classification (GTDB taxonomy): domain Bacteria; phylum Bacteroidota; class Bacteroidia; order Flavobacteriales; family Flavobacteriaceae; genus Marinirhabdus. The sequence continues at coordinate 16,639 of PANU01000009.1, read as the reverse complement.
TAAGGTTTAAAATGTAATCTTCGCCTTTGTACTTGTATTCCATTTGTATGGCGTGGCTCTTAATGGTAATACCACGCTCGCGTTCCAGGTCCATACTATCTAATAGCTGTGCTTGTTCTTCACGAGCGGTCACGGAGCCTGTTGCGCTTAACAATCTATCGGCCAACGTACTTTTGCCGTGGTCAATATGTGCGATGATGCAAAAATTTCGGATGTTCTTCATATTTCGACTCCGCTCAATATATTGCTGCGGGTAATTTTTTTAGTGCCAAAGATTCAAAATCTTAGGTGCTATATATTTTCTGCTGAAATTTCAGCAATCCAATTAGTTTCTTAGCTTTTTAATAGCTTGCTTAAAAAGTACGCAAATATACTTTAAAAAGCTAGTTTTTGCTCCCCGAAAGCTACAATACTAACATATTGACTATTTTTGCAAAGAATTATTAATAAAAAAGACTCTAGTAGTTGCTGAGCCCTTCGACAGGCTTAGTATAAACCAAGGCCAAAGTGTGGCAAAAATAGGAGACATAGACGTAGGCGAATTTCCGCTATTACTCGCACCCATGGAAGATGTGAGTGACCCGCCGTTCCGTGCGCTCTGCAAAGAGCAGGGAGCCGATGTGGTATATACCGAATTTATTTCTTCGGAAGGGCTTATTCGCGATGCCGCCAAGAGCGTGATGAAGCTGGATATTTACGAAAAGGAACGTCCCGTTGGGATCCAGATCTTTGGTGCCAACCTGGATTCTATGCTGCAAAGTGTGGAAATAGTGGAAGCGAGCGGTCCCGATATTATTGATATTAATTTTGGTTGTCCCGTTAAAAAAGTGGTGAGCAAGGGTGCTGGCGCTGGTATTTTGAAGGATATTGATTTAATGGTTTCGTTAACCGAAGCCATGGTAAAACACACCCAACTTCCCATTACGGTAAAAACCAGATTGGGCTGGGACCACGACAGCATAAAAATTGTGGAAGTTGCCGAACGATTACAAGATGTAGGCTGTAAGGCCATTGCTATTCACGGTCGTACCCGGGCACAGATGTACAAAGGCGATGCCGATTGGGCGCCTATTGCCGAGGTAAAAAACAACCCACGAATGCACATTCCTGTTTTTGGAAATGGAGATGTTAACACTCCTGAAAGAGCAGTGGAAATGCGCGACACCTACGGTCTGGATGGTGCTATGATAGGTCGTGCCAGTATAGGCTATCCTTGGTTTTTTAAAGAAGTAAAACATTTTATAAAAACGGGAACACATTGTGCGCCTCCCACCATGCACGAACGGGTAGAAGCAGCACGCCGTCACCTACAAATGGCTATTGACTGGAAAGGTGAAAAACTGGGTGTTTTTGAAACCCGCCGCCATTATACCAACTACTTTAGGGGCATCCCGCATTTTAAAGAATACCGCATGAAAATGGTCACCAGCGACGACAGCGCCGATGTTTTTGCAGCTTTTGATGAGGTGCTGGAAAAATTTGGGGATTTTGAGTTTAGTCATTAAATCCTAAAAAACGACTTCTCCTTGTCTTTTCGGTGTTGATAAAGAAGTATCATTTAAGTATTACTACTTCAATTCAATAAACGTTCACGAACCCTACTCGAAGCAATTTTTGAAGCAATAAGTCCCAGAATGGTCAAAGTAACAAAAACAGCAACTACATTCATAAACTCTAGCTTGACGGGATAGGGTAAATTTGCTGTGATGTACACAAACTTAAATTGCAATTGTAGCCAAACTATTACTACTCCCAAAGCAATCCCCAACAACCCTCCAAGAACGGTCATTAAAGCCCCTTGCAGAAAGAAAATACGTCGTATTTCTTTTAGGGTTGCCCCCATATTATAGAGCGTCTTAATATTTTTTCTTTTGTCAAGGATCATCATTATAATGGAACCTATAACGTTGAAAAGTGCAATTATTAATACCAATGTAAAGATAAGGTAAACGGCAACCTGCTCTGTATTCAACATTTTGTAGAGGGCGTCGTTTTGCTGAATTCGATTTTTTATCACAATGCCTTCAGAAGCAAAAATTTCAGCAAGTTTATTTCTCACCTCATTTTCAGATACTTCTGGTTTTAGTTTTATGGCAACTGAAGTTACTTTTGTACTGTCCAACTGAAGCAAATCGCGTGCAAACTCCAGATCGGTAAACATATACTTTCCGTTTACATCTTCGTTTACATCGTAAATTCCAGAAGCGATAAAATCCCGTTTGGTAAAGGCGCTTGCAATGTCTGTGTTTAGGATTTGTCCTTTTCCAGGCTTGGGTACAAATACTTCGGGCAGGTTGGTAAAATCCATCGCACCCAGCGATAATTTATAGGCAATGTTGTAGCCAATCACGGCTTCTTGCTGGCCTTCTTCAAACCAACGGCCATTAAACATAATGCTGTCTATTACCGTTACATTTCCGTAATGGGTATCTACTCCTTTTATAAAAGCAATGTGGTTTTTCCCTTCAAACTGAATAAAAACCCGTTCTTCAATAATTCTTGAATAGGCAGCTACCCCTTCAAGGGATTTTAGTTTTGTTTCGGCAGCTTCAGAAAAAGTAATGGTTTTGCCGCTTTCGGGAACCACGACCATATCGCTGTCAAAAACATTGGTAAACTGAAGGCTGAAATCTTTTAATCCAGAAAAGCCAGATAAAACAATAAAGAGTGCCATGGCACCAACTACAATACCAATGGCAGCTATAATAGTAATGATATTTATGGCATTATTACTGCTTTTTGAAAACAAATACCGCTTGGCGATGTAGAGCGGGAATTTCAAGTTATTTCTTTTTTCTTTTTTCAAGAAGATCCGGGTTTTCCAGGGGGTTGTCTATTCCCTTAACAGCTTTTTCAATACCCTCTATATAGTTTAAGGAGTCGTCGTTAAAAAAGGTGAGGTCCGGCATTTTGCGTAACTGGTTTTTGGTAAGTCGCGCAATTTGATGTTTGATTTTTGGGGTGAGTTTGGTTATTTCCTCTAACAATGGCTTGGCTTTGTCTGAGGGAAAAATACTTAAATATACCTTTGCAATAGAGAGATCGGTAGTGACGCTCACTTTTGAAACTGCCACAATAATCCCCGTTTGTCCTGCCTCGCGCAACATTTCCTGAATGACATTAGCGATGTCGTTCTGTAATACGCCTGCAATTTTTTTCTGTCTGTTACTTTCTTCCATAGTACAAAAATAGTACAACCTACCGTGCAATTAGAGGTAAACCTTTAAAATTTCATCTACATTTCATTTATTGTCAGACGAAAGATCATTGAAATAGTGGGTTTTTCAGAAGGGAAAGCACCCAAAGTTTTTTATTTTTGAAATGTACTTACTAATAAATTCATGAATAAAATTGAACACTTAGGGATAGCGGTAAAAAATTTGGAAGCAGCCAACGAAATATACACCAAACTGTTAGGATACCAACCCTATAAAACTGAAGGTGTAGCAAGTGAGGGGGTAAACACCTCCTTTTTTACCTGTGGTGAAAGCAAAATTGAATTACTGGAAGCTACTACTAAAGAGAGTCCTATCGCAAAATTTATTGAGAAAAGGGGAGAAGGCATCCATCACATTGCTTTTTCTGTAGTTGATATTAAAGCAGAAATGTGTCGTCTTGAAAAAGAGGGATTTGTATTGCTTAATCAAGAACCAAAAAAAGGAGCAGACAATAAACTGGTAGCATTTTTGCACCCCAAAAGCAGTAACGGGGTCTTGGTAGAACTATGTCAGGATATAGCGGAATAACACAGTTTCCCTAATATTAACGAGAAATAGTTTGCGAAAAATAGAAAGTTACTATATTTGCAAACTATTTTTAAGCTTGTTACAGATATGTATAAGTTAAAAATACAACAGGTCCCATAGCTCAGTTGGTTACCCGCCCGTACCGAACGATACGTTCGGGCGGGGAGCACAAAGCTTTGGACTTCAATTATTTTGTTTAGTAAAAGAACGGAATAGAAAAAATAACATTGGTCCCATAGCTCAGTTGGTTAGAGCACCTGACTCATAATCAGGTGGTCCTTGGTTCGAGCCCAAGTGGGACCACAATTTTTTGACAAGCTGATTTTTTAAATTAACCCCTTTGTTTAGACAATAGTATTACTGTTTAAAGCTTGGGTGAGAAGTTTATGCTAAGCCTAGCCTGTGTTGAGCGAAGCCGAAGTAAAGTGAGCTTGAGTGGGACTACAATTTTTTTTAAAATTTGTAGTTTAGTAAAGTAAATCTAAGTTAATAACTTTTCAATAATGTTGAAAAGTATTGCTTGTTTCAAAAATTTCATTACATTTAGACCCTTACTATGCGACCCCAAATCGTAAAAATATTCACCTACGTACTCTGCGCCCTCGCAAGTACCACCGTTTTCGGAACCCCTTTACAGGTGGTTAACGAGCCACCCCCGCCTAACCCACAGCGAACCATTGGCCCCGAATTACCTATAGATGAGAATATTTATATGTTGGTTGCCGTTGCACTTATCTTCGGAATTATAGTAGCCTACAGAAGACATAAAGCTACCCAGAAAGCCCAATAAGGCGCTTTACATACTTTCCAATTACATCAAATTCTAAATTTACTTTTGTTCCAACTTCAAAAGAAGAAAAATTGGTATGCGTGTAGGTGTAGGGAATAATAGCAACGCTAAATTCGGCTTCTTTAGAATTTACTACCGTTAAGCTTACCCCGTTAATGGTAATGGAGCCTTTTTCAATAGTTACATTGCCTTGAGCTGAATTATATACAAAAGTGAAATACCAGCTTCCATCCACCTCAGAAATAGCAGTACAAATACCTATTTCATCCACATGTCCCTGTACTATATGGCCGTCCAGTCTGGCATTCATTTTCATAGCGCGCTCCAGGTTAATAGTGTCTCCTGTTTTCCAGGTGCTTAGATTTGTTTTAGCTAACGTCTCTTTAATTGCAGTAACCGTATACTTGTTTCCGTCTATGGCCACCACCGTTAGGCACACCCCGTTATGCGCTACGCTTTGATCTATCTTAAGTTCGTTGGTAATGGTGCTTTTTATGGTAATATGTAGGTTTTCACCTTCGGTACGAAGGGACTTAATTTCACCAAGGGTTTCTATAATTCCTGTAAACATGCTAGTAATTGGTTACATTTGTACTACAAAAGTACAACGATTACAACTTCAAGAATGAGTAAAAACGATAAAATTATAGTAGGTATATCCATAGGAGACCTAAACGGCATTGGTAGCGAAATTGTTTTGAAGACATTTCAGGATGCGAGAATGTTGGAATTTTGCACCCCTGTTATTTTTGCCTCGGTGAAACTGATGTCTTTTTTTAAAAAAGAGTACGACATAGACGTGCCGGTTTACGGAATCGATACGTTAGATAAAATTGCTCATAAAAAAGTAAATGTATTCAATGTATGGAAGGAACATATAGATATTAATTTCGGAAAAGAGGAAAAACGCATAGGAGAATACGCAATCAAGTCGTTACAAGCTTCCGTACAGGCCTTAAAAGAAGGGCAGGTAGATGTTTTGGTAACAGCGCCAATTAATAAAAGCAATGTGCAGTCTGAAACCTTTAATTTTCCGGGCCATACAGATTACCTGGCCAAAGAGTTAAAAGGAGAAAGCTTAATGCTTATGGTGTCAAATAATTTGAGAGTTGGCCTGTTAACAGATCATGTAGCAGTAAAGGATATTTCAGCAACCATTACAAGAGAGCTCATTGAAAAAAAGATAAACACAATACATAAAACACTTATCCAGGATTTTGGAATTGCAAAGCCAAAAATTGCAGTGTTAGGTATTAACCCACACAACGGCGACAATGGGGTGATTGGAAAAGAAGACGATGAAGTACTTATTCCAACCCTTGCCAATTTAAAAAATAACGGAAAACTGGTGTTTGGTCCGTATGCGGCAGATAGCTTTTTTGGGACTTCTAACTACAAAAATTTTGATGTAATTATTGCTTCCTATCATGACCAGGGGTTGGTTCCGTTTAAAACACTCGCTTTTGGGACTGGAGTAAATTATACAGCAGGATTAGATAAAATTAGAACTTCACCGGACCACGGAACTGCTTTTGATGTGGCCGGAAAAGGGGTTGCAGATCCTGAAAGCTTTAAACAGGCAGTGTATATGGCAATTGATATCTTTCAGAAACGCAATGAGTATGAGGAAATTTCAGAAAACCCACTGCAGGTAAACAAGCGAAAACCTTTTTCAAAAAAGAAATAGTTCAAGTACCGTGCTATTCAAATAATTTTTTATCTTTGCACCCGCCTTTTGACGAAGGTGGAGAATGATAACAGGCGTGGATATGAAAGAATTGAAAGATTTTACCATCCCTTTTATAGGGTTAAAATTAGGTAAGCACCCGTTTCATTTTGAGATTACAAACACGTTCTTTGAGCATTTTGAGTATGAAGAGTTTAATAGTGCAAACATTAAACTTGACGTATTGTTGGACAAAAAAACAACATTGTTGGAGTTTACCTTAACCTTTAGCGGGACTGTAAATGTGCAATGCGATGTTACCAACGAGCCTTTTGATCAGGAAATTTCAGGCAGCTATCATTTTGTAGTGAAGTTTGGCGAAGAGTTTAATGACGAAAACGAAGACTTGTTAATAATTCCTCACGGGAGTTATGAGGTAAATATTCAACAATACGTGTACGAGTCTATTGTTTTGTCAATACCCACCAGGTTAATTCATCCGGGTATTGAAGACGGGACACTGGAATCCGACATACTTGATAAACTTGAAGAATTAAGCCCAAAACAGCTGAAAGAAAACGCTGAAGAAGGTGACAAAGTAGACCCAAGATGGGACGAATTAAAAAAACTATTAACGGATAAATAATATAAGTAATGGCACATCCTAAAAGAAAAATCTCAAAAACCAGAAGAGATAAAAGAAGAACTCATTACAAAGCGGTAAAACCAACATTAGCTCAGGACCCAACTACTGGAGAGACACATTTGTTTCACAGAGCACACTGGCATGAAGGTAAATTATACTACCGTGGGCAAATTGTGATTGACGCTACGGAAGAAGTAGAAGCATAATCTAAATTATTTTTAGAATAAAATAACTCTCGCATACTCCTGTGAGAGTTTTTTTGTTACCCTTTATATTTATTCAAAAAAACCTTTTTACTACCTTTTTTTGCGGTTTTTTTAGTAATTTTCACACCTTTTAGAGGCTTTATGGCTTCTTTGCGTGAAAGTAAGATCACTCTATGAGCAAAATATCAGCAGCAATCACAGCTGTAGGAGGCTATGTGCCAGACTACGTACTTACCAACCAAATTCTGGAAACTATGGTTGATACCAATGACGAGTGGATTACCACACGTACAGGTATTAAAGAGCGTAGAATTTTAAAGGACAAAGATAAAGGCACTTCCTATCTGGCCATTCAGGCAGCAAAAGACCTGCTCAAAAAAAGCAATACCAATCCGGAAGATATAGATATGGTTATTATGGCGACAGCCACACCAGATATGCCGGTTGCAGCCACAGGCGTTTACGTAGCTACCCAGATTGGAGCTGTAAACGCTTTTTCTTTTGACCTGGTTGCCGCTTGTTCCAGTTTTTTGTTCGGAATGTCTACCGCAGCAAAATATATTGAATCCGGAAGGTATAAAAAAGTGCTGTTATTGGGAGCAGATAAAATGTCTTCCATAATAGATTATGAAGACAGGGCTACCTGTATTATTTTTGGCGATGGAGCCGGAGCCGTATTGTTTGAACCTAATACAGAAGGCTACGGGCTACAGGATGAATATTTAAGAACCGACGGAATAGGAAGACAAAGCCTTAAAATAGATGCTGGAGGTTCCCTAATGCCACCAACTGCCGAAACGGTTGCCAATAAACAACACTATGTATATCAGGATGGAAAAACAGTATTTAAATTTGCCGTCTCTAACATGGCAGATGTAAGCGAAAAAATAATGGCGCGCAATAACCTTTCTGGAGATGATGTAAATTGGCTCGTGCCACACCAGGCCAATATGCGCATTATTGACGCAACAGCAAAAAGAATGAACCTTCCCGAAGCGAAGGTGATGAAAAATATACAGAAATACGGCAACACAACTTCAGCAACACTGCCGTTGTGTTTAGTAGATTACGAAAAACAATTAAAAAAAGGAGATAATCTGGTATTCGCATCTTTTGGAGGCGGATTTACCTGGGGGGCAGTATATGTAACCTGGGCCTATGACCCTAAATAATAACAAATAAAATCAACCAACATGGATATAAAAGAAATACAAAGCCTGATTAAGTTTGTAGCCAAATCTGGAGCAAGCGAAGTAAAACTAGAAATGGAAGATGTAAAAATCACCATCCGTACAGGCGAGGCCGGAAACAAAGGGGAAACAACCTATATTCAGCAAGTTCCTGCTATGGCGGCTGCTCCAGCAGCACCTGCACCAGCAACACCAGCTGCTGCTGCGCCAGAAACACCTGCAGCGGCTCCAAGCGAAGACTCTAAATACATTACCGTAAAGTCGCCAATTATTGGAACATTTTACCGTAAACCATCTCCAGACAAGCCAATGTTTGTAGAAGTAGGCTCTACCATTAATACCGGTGATGTATTGTGCGTTATCGAGGCGATGAAACTTTTTAACGAAATTGAAAGTGAAGTGTCTGGAAAAATTGTAAAGATATTGGTAGACGATGCATCTCCGGTAGAATTTGATCAACCACTTTTCTTAGTTGACCCTTCATAAATAACCTCTAAAATTTCAAATTAAAGTCCGAATTTTTGGGATTTGGGATTTGGGATTTGTTAATTTCAGAAAGTTATGTTTAAAAAGATATTAATAGCAAACAGAGGTGAAATTGCACTACGTGTAATTAGAACCTGTAGAGAGATGGGTATAAAATCGGTTGCCGTCTATTCAAAAGCCGATGAAGAAAGTCTGCACGTTAAATTTGCAGACGAAGCAGTTTGTATTGGCCCACCGCCAAGTAGCGAGAGTTATTTAAAAATGAGTAACATTATTGCAGCGGCCGAAATTACCAATGCAGATGCCATCCATCCGGGATACGGTTTTCTTTCAGAAAATGCTAAATTTTCACGTATCTGTGAAGAACACAATATAAAATTTATTGGTGCCTCTCCGGAAATGATTGAAAAAATGGGAGACAAAGCCATGGCCAAAGCTACCATGAAAGCGGCAGGAGTTCCCTGTGTGCCAGGAAGCGATGGAATAATTCCAGATTTTGAAACCTGTAAAAAAGTAGCAAAAGAAACCGGCTATCCAGTGATGCTAAAAGCAAGTGCCGGAGGTGGTGGAAAGGGAATGCGTGCTGTATGGAAAGAAGAAAACCTGCAGGATGCGTGGGAGTCTGCCAGACAAGAAAGTAAAGCCGCTTTTGGTAATAACGATATGTACATGGAAAAACTCATAGAAGAGCCACGCCATATCGAAATCCAGATTGTTGGAGATAGTACAGGAAAAGCTTGCCATTTAAGTGAACGCGATTGCTCTATTCAACGTCGACACCAGAAATTAACCGAAGAAACTCCAAGCCCTTTTATGACCAAAAAGTTGCGAAATGAAATGGGAATGGCAGCCGTAAAAGCTTCAGAGTTTATAAAATATGAAGGCGCTGGAACCGTAGAGTTTTTGGTAGACAAACACCGAAACTTCTACTTTATGGAAATGAATACCCGTATCCAGGTAGAACACCCAATTACCGAGCAGGTAATCGATTTTGATCTTATCCGTGAGCAGATTTTAGTAGCTGCAGGAGTTCCAATTTCAGGAAAACATTATACGCCAAACTTACACTCTATTGAGTGCCGTATTAATGCTGAAGATCCTTACAACGACTTTAGACCGTCGCCTGGAAGAATCACAACCCTGCACGCACCAGGAGGTCACGGAGTGCGTCTGGACACCCACGTATATGCCGGATATGTAATTCCGCCAAACTACGATTCTATGATTGCAAAATTAATTACAACAGCACAAACAAGAGATGAAGCCATTAATAAAATGAAGCGTGCTCTGGACGAGTTTGTGATTGAAGGGGTAAAAACAACCATTCCGTTTCACAGGCAGTTAATGGACCATCCAGATTATGTGGCTGGTAACTACACCACAGCCTTTATGAATAACTGGCAAATGGCACCACCAGAGGAAGAATAAAATTAACAAAAGACAAGCACCTAATCCCAAATTCCAAAAATAGTATCTTTGGAATTTGGGATTTTTATTTTGGAATTTATGAAGCTATCCTATTGGGAACAAAATACCTGGCTCTCCAACATAGACGTTGCTATTCTTGGAAGTGGCATTGTAGGATTAAATTGTGCATTGGCATTACGGGACCGGTTTCCCGATAAAAAAATTGTGGTTTTTGAAAGAGGAATGTTGCCCAGTGGAGCCAGTACTAAAAATGCAGGATTCGCTTGTTTTGGCAGTATTTCTGAAATTTTAGAAGACCTTACCACACACTCTGAAACAGAAGTCATTCAATTACTAAAAAACAGGGTAGAAGGCTTACAACTACTTCGGAAGCATATAGGAGGTGTGCAATTAGACTATCGGCAACTAGGAGGGTATGAACTTTTTAATACAAACGACACCGACTTATTTGAAAAGTGTGTTCAAAATATTCCGTATGTCAATAAATTGCTAAAAAATGTCTTTTTTAATGAAAAAGAGGTTTTTTCGGTTCAAAATGATTCATTTTCCTTTAAAAATGTTCAAAAAAAGCTAATTTTTAATCGGTTGGAAGGACAGTTGGACACAGGAAAGATGATGCTAGGTTTGATTCAAAAATGTGCAGAAAAGGGTGTTTTGTTGCTAAATAATGCCGAAATCACGTCATTTTCTGTAAAAAATGATGAAATTTTACTGGAAATGAACAATTCAGTTAAATTTTCAGCAAAGAAAGTTTGTATAGCCACAAATGGTTTTGCAAAGCAGTTTCTTGACGCCGATTTACAGCCAGCACGGGCACAGGTTTTAGTGACAAAACCCATCCCAAATTTGCACATAAAAGGGACCTTTCATTTAGACAAAGGATATTACTATTTTAGAAATATTCACAACAGAGTTCTCTTTGGCGGAGGTAGAAATCTGGATTTTAAAACTGAAGAAACCACCCAGCCAGGGCTAACAGAACGGGTCCAATTCGAACTTGAAAAATTATTAAGAACAACAATTTTACCGAATACTCCTTTTGAGATAGATCAACGTTGGAGTGGTATTATGGGGGTTGGAAAACAAAAAAAACCCATTGTTAAAGAAGTGCAGCCTAATGTTTACTGCGGTGTTCGTCTGGGAGGAATGGGGGTTGCTATTGGTAGCTCTGTAGGGAAACAATTAGCGCATATTGTACAATTTAATTCCTCTCCTGAGGGAGTTCTGGGGGTATTATGATAAAAAAACTATTCACGTTTCTTTTTAAAATCCTGCTTTGGTTCATAGGGCTTTCGGTGTTATGGGTGTTATTGTACAAATATGTGCCGGTACACTATACACCGCTTATGGCCTTACGGTATGTTGAAGCAGAAAACGGGTTTGAAACACAACATAACTGGGTGCCTATTTCAGAAATTTCAACCGAATTACAACTCGCAGTAATTTGTGCAGAAGACCAAAAATTTGTAAAACACAACGGTTTTGATGTAGAAAGTATTGAAAAAGCATACCAAAACAATCAAAAAGGGAACAAAATACGTGGTGCAAGCTCTATTTCACAGCAAACCGCCAAGAATGTATTTTTATGGCCGGATAGAAGTTGGCTTCGAAAGGGATTGGAAACCTACTTCACTTTTTTAATCGAATTACTATGGGACAAAGAACGAATTCTGGAAGTGTATTTAAACAGCATTGAAATGGGAGATGGAGTTTACGGCGCCGAGGCTGCCTCTAAATTCTGGTTTCATAAACCCGCTAAAAACCTTCAGAAATATGAAGCCGCTGCCATAGCCGCTATCCTACCAAACCCAAGGAACTACAAAGCAAATCCCGCATCGGCATACATTCAAAAAAGAAAAGAATGGATTGTAAGACAAATGCGTTTTTATGGTACTTTTACGTTGCAAAAACAACAAGAAGATGACCGATAAAGAATTGAAAATAGCATTGCTTGCACACTGCCAGGAAACAGTGAAAAAACGCCATGAAAAGATTCAGCAAACCATTTCGGCGATCGAAGAATCGTTAGAAGACGAGTCTAAAAGCAGTGCTGGCGATAAACACGAAACGGGTAGAGCCATGCTTCAGATAGATCGTGAAAACGCAGGAAAACAATTACAGGAAATTGAAAACCTGCAAGCATTGGTCAAGAAGATAGATATTACCACAATTTCAGATTATGTGCGCTTGGGTAGTTTGGTATACACTAACAACGGTACCTACTTTATAAGCATTTCTATTGGGCAAGTTACAGTTGGAAAAACCAATTATTTTTGTGTGGCGTTGCAATCTCCCATTGGGCAGTTGTTGTCTGGGAAAAAGAAAGGGGAGACTTTTATGTTTAACGAGAAAGAATTTGCTGTAAAAAGTATTAGCTAGTTTGTAAGGAAGTAAAAAAAGTTCTTGCATTCTTTTTGTTTTTTCCCCAATCTATAAACTGGGTAACAAGTTTGCAGGAAGATGTAAATAAAACTAAAGTCTCTGCTCCTTTTACTTCAAAAGTAACAACAATATCTTCTCCCCAGGACCAAATAGTCATAGGACTTTCAGAATAGAAGGCTTGGTTGCTTTCTACCCATCTACTCATTTTAAAACCTGCTTTTACTAGTGCCTCTTCAGTTTTTTTCTTTGCCTCTTCTATAGGAATTTTTAACAGGAGCGATTCCCTATATTTAGTTGCCATAATTTTTTCTTCTGTAGTATAAAATATGCAATACAAGATAGTTACTTCAATTTAAATAATTTTATCAGCGCTAACTTTTATAAATACATTACGGTTTTAAAAAGACGTTAACTTTTTCTCAAAATTGATGTAATACACTCTTAATAGCTGCTGAAATAGTACAGCAACTACCTAACTTTATAAAAAAGTAAAAAAATGAATAAAACCATACTATTAAAAAGCCGACCAGAAGGGACACCAACCCTGGATAATTTTGAATTTGTTGAAATAGACAAGCCAACAGTTTCAGAAGGACAGGTGTTGTTAAAGACAAAATATGTTTCTGTAGATCCCTATTTGCGAGGCAGAATGCGAGATGAAAAATCCTATATTGAACCTTTTCAACTTAATGAACCCATACAAAGCGGCATTATTGCAGAAGTTATTGCATCGCAAAATCCAGGTTTTAAAACAGGGGATTACGTGAATGGGATGCTGGACTGGAAAAAAATTCAAACCCATAATGGGAAGGGACTTCAAAAAGTAGATCAAAGTAAAGCACCATTGAGTGCATATCTGGGAATTTTGGGACTCACAGGAATAACCGCCTACGTTGGCTTGCTTAACATTGGGGAACCAAAAGAAGGTGATACGGTTTTGGTTTCTGGTGCCTCCGGGGCGGTGGGAAGCGTGGTTGGACAAATTGCCAAAATTAAAGGCTGTAAAGTTGTTGGTATTGCAGGAAGTGATGAAAAAATAACCCTGTTGCAAAATACGTTCGGTTTTGATGAAGGGATAAACTATAAGAAAACAAATACTATGCAAAAGGCAATAAAAGAAGCCTGCCCCGATGGAGTAGATGTATATTTTGATAATGTAGGCGGAGAAATTCTGGATGCTGCCATTGCAAATATGAATCGGTACGGACGTGTAGTTAATTGTGGTGCAATTTCTCTGTATAATAAAACCGAGCAACCCACAGGCCCAAGACTGGAGCCTTCTCTGGTGAAAAAAAGCCTGAAAATGCAAGGCTTTATAGTACGCGATTTTCAGGAGGATTTTAACGAGATTATCCCCCAATTGGCAACCTGGCTTAATGAAAACAAGTTAACGTATGAAGAAACTATTGTAGATGGTTTTGAGAATATCCCGCAAGCCTTTATCGATCTTTTTGATGGAAAGAATAAAGGGAAGATGGTTGTAAAAGTAAACTAAATAAAATCCCTGTTAGACTGGCGCTAACAGGGATTATTATATTTTGTATTTCCTTATTGTTGTTGTGTAGTAGGCATAATATAAACATCGTTTATATTGGTTCGTCCAGGCTGTGATAAAGCATAGAAAATTGCATTGGCAATATCGTTTGCTTCTAAAGGTTTTACATCTCCCATTTTGTCCTGCATATCTTTCATTAGTTCTGTATCGGTAATAGTTTCGGTTAATTCGGTATCGACTGCTCCAGGCTCAATAGAAGTAACATTGATACCATATTTTGGTGCTAATTCTTGGCGTAACCCTTCAGAAAACATCTTTACAGCCGATTTAGTTGCGCAATATACAGCGCCTCCAGGAAAATATTTATAGGCAGCTACAGAAGAAATATTTATAATATGCCCTCTTTTTTGGTCTATCATTGTTGGTAGAACGGCTGAAACGCCATTTAGCACCCCTTTTATATTTACATCTACCATCGTGTCCCACTCATCGGTATGTAGGTTTTTTACGTACGAAAGGGGCATGAGCCCTGCATTGTTCACTAAAACATCAATCGAGTTAAAATTTTCTTCTGCTTGTTTTTTTATATGTTTCCAGTCATTTTTGTTAGTTACATCTCCCACAACCACAAGGGCTTTCCCGCCATCTTTTTCAATCTTGTTTTTTAATTTTTTTAACCGGTCTTCTCGTCTTGCTGTTAATACTACATTGGCTCCTTCTTTAGAAAGTTTAAGCGCAGTCGCTTCTCCAATTCCACTGGAGGCTCCTGTTATAATTACTGTTTTGTTCTTTATGTCCATAGTTCTTTTAGTTTACTATAAAGATACGGGTAAACAGCACCGCAGAGCAGGTTTTAGTAGCGTTTGGGAGGATTTTAACGAGGTTTTTGAGCGTTTGTTAAGAAATTTAAAGCTTCACTACGATGCGAACCTTTAGTTGCCAGGTTATCGGACTAAGGATAGGTACACCGTTGCTTCTTTGTTAAGTTTTTCGAAATGCTCAAAAAACACAGTTCCTGAATTCCATTCACCTAAAATAAGATACGTCCTACCCTTAAAAAATGAAGCTTTCACCGTGGCTTTTAAGGGGGTTATTTCTGCTGAAATTTTTAATTGATGTGGAAACAAATGAAATTCTTTTTCAGAAAAGATGCCAGCAGGAATTGTGGAAACCTCACCATAAAAGCTTTTTTCGTATACCGAATTTGCAGAGGTATATACCTTCTCTGGCGTGTTCATTTGAAGCATTTCCCCATCTTTTAAAACCAACAGCCTATCTGAAAACGACAGCGCTTCCTCAGCATCGTGGGTGGCTGTAATACAGGTAATTTGGTGCTTTTTTAAATATCTGAAAAGGGTATATCTTAATTTATTTTTTCTGAAAGTATCTATACTGCTAAAGGGTTCGTCCAGTAATAACACCTCTGGGGTTGTAACAAGGGCTTTTGCAAGCGCTACACGTTGTTTTTGTCCGCCACTAAGAAATTGCACCTTTTTTTGGCTGCTCTCTGCAAGCCCAACAGCGTCTAATAGTTCCGCAATTCTTTTGTTGTCTTCTTCTGGATGTATTCTGGGCAAATGTTCACCTATAGTTTCAGCGACCGAAATAAAAGGCATCAAAGTATTTTCCTGTGAGACCAATTTCATACTATCGTGGCCTGGAATTAGATTATGACTGGGCCCGAAAAGTTGTTTTTTTCCATAAAAAATTTCGCCTTGCTCTAAATTCAGTAGCCCATAAATAAGATGGAGCAATGTAGATTTTCCGCAGCCACTTTCGCCCAAAATAGCCAGGTGTTCCCCTTTTTTTAACTCAAAAGAAACCCCGGAAAGCACCTCATTTTTAGAAGTTGGGTATTGAAATGATTTAATATTAATTTGAAGCATACTATATGCCGTCTCGTCGAGCGAAACCCGGAGGCTTTATTAAAGTAATACTGAAACCTCCGGATTGTGCTCAAACGGACTGTAATTATTTTTTTACCTCAGCAGTTGTTTTCTCCGGTAAAACTTCATAGCCCATGTTATAAAGGGTAAACCCAAAAATATCGGCGTATTGCTCAATGGTTTTGGTTATTGGGGTTCCTGCTCCGTGACCGGCATCGGTTTCAATGCGGATTAAGGTTGGATTGTTACCACTTTGCTTGTCCTGTAATTCGGCAGCAAATTTAAAGCTGTGTGCTGGTACCACACGATCGTCGTGATCTCCTGTGGTAACCAATGTTGCTGGATACTCCACCCCTTCTTTTACGTTGTGCACCGGAGAATATGCTTTTAGGTACTCAAACATTTCTTTGTTATCGTCTGCTGTTCCGTAATCGTATGCCCAGCCAGCTCCTGCAGTAAAGGTGTGGTAGCGTAGCATATCTAAAACACCTACAGCTGGCAATGCAACTTTCATTAAGTCGGGTCTTTGGGTCATGGTAGCACCTACCAGCAAGCCTCCATTGGAACCTCCTCTAATAGCTAAATACTCACTTGAGGTGTAGTTGTTGGCTATTAAATATTCTGCAGCAGCTATAAAATCGTCAAATACATTTTGCTTTTTTAATTGTGTACCTGCATCGTGCCATTTTTTTCCATACTCCCCACCTCCCCGAAGGTT
>PANU01000008.1 GCA_002707745.1 Flavobacteriaceae bacterium | reverse complement strand
CTTTTAGTGTTTCACCAGATACGTTTACCTGTGCAGAGCTCGGTGACAACGATGTAACTATAACAGTTACAGATGATGCCGGAAACACCGCTACCTGTACAGCAGTAGTTACTGTAGAAGATATTACAAACCCAACAGTGGTATGTATGGATGCAACCGTAGAAGTGGATGCCAACGGTACGGCAACCATAGACCCAGCGATATTGGTGGCCAGTAGTGACGATGCCTGCGGTGTTGCAGCTATCTCTGCAGATATAGTAGACTTTACTTGTGATGATATAGGAACACCTGTAGAAGTTACCGTAATGGTAGAAGATGCCAGTGGAAACAGCGCAACCTGTACTGCAATGGTAACTGTTGTAGACCTGTTAGCACCAACCCTTACATGTCCAGCAGATATAACTGTGAACGCAGATACGGGAGATCAGTACAGCCTGCCGGATTATTTTGCAACCGGAGGTGTAACGGCTGTGGACAATTGTACAGACCCAGTGGTAATTACAAGTCAAACCCCGGCAGCTGGTAGTTTATTAGATCCAGGAGTGTATACCATTGCATTTACCGCAGAAGATGCCTACGGGAACGAAAGCACGTGTGAGTTTGAACTTACTGTTGATAAAGCCCTGGGCATTAACGATAACAGTATAAATCTATCGAGCTTAACACTGTATCCGAACCCTGCGAGCGACTATGTAATGTTGAGCAACCCGAAAAACATCCCATTAAAAGATGTAAGCATCTATGATGTAACAGGGCGTCTCATCAAAACAATAGACGCAAGCCAGACAACTCTGGAAATGACAATAGACATCTCTGAACTGGCAAGTGCCACTTATATGGTACTTATAAACACCGAAGGTGGCCAAATAACCAAACAATTGGTGAAAGAGTAGTTTTATACTATAAGTTTCATTTAGTTAGCCTCTCTCGAGAAATCGGGAGAGGCTTTTTTATAGAAGGGTATTGTATACTATCTAGCTAACACCCCTTTCTTCCCAAGCACGGGAAGCATTACCGCGTTGTCTTCAGTAATGGAAAAACGGGGAAGCTCAAAACGTTTGTCGTACATTTTGTTATCCAGAAAATAAGTAATGGTGAAAAAATTATCCAGCTTAAATATACTTTCGTCTATATATTCTAGCTTAGCATATCCCTTGGCAGGAACCATAGCAATAGTTTTGCGCATAGGCGCCGTCATATCTTTATCGTCATATCCCTGTGCAACCACCAAAACGGTTTCAAGAGGCGACGTTCCATCGTTTATAAGGTAGATGTTCCAATCGTGGGTGTCGTAGGCTTCATTTAACTCAAACACAGCCGCTACATATACATTTTTTACTTCAGGAATATCAATATCTTTTTTCATCGTTGGTCCCGCAAAAGCAGGTAATTCTTTAATAATTCTTTAAAAAACTGCCGAAACAAACGTTACTTAGCGATTTTTTTAGCCATCTGCTTTGAGAAAAAATGATAGGAAAGTAACCGAATTGCTAGGGGGCTAATCTGCACTTTTAAATTGCTCGAGGAATCGCAAATCATTTTCACTTAACATTCTAATATCTGGGATCTGGTGCAACAACAGTGCAATGCGGTCTATTCCCATTCCGAAAGCAAAACCAGAATATTCAGTCGAATCTATTCCGCAGTTTTCCAGTACATTTGGATCTACCATGCCACAGCCCATAATTTCTAACCAGCCGGTTCCTTTTGTCATTTTATAATCGGTTTCGGTTTCCAGACCCCAGTATACATCTACTTCAGCACTTGGCTCAGTAAACGGGAAATAGGACGGTCGAAGTCTGATTTTCGATTTTCCGAAGAGCTCCGTAGTAAAATATTGTAATGTTTGTTTTAAATCTGCAAAGCTCACACCTTTATCTACGTACAAGCCTTCTACCTGGTGGAAAAAGCAGTGGGAACGTGCCGAAATTGCTTCATTTCTATACACTCTTCCTGGAGAAATAGTTCGAATAGGGGGTTTGTTCTCTTCCATATAACGCACCTGTACGGTAGACGTATGGGTACGTAGTAATACATCTGGATTGGTCTGGATAAAAAATGTATCCTGCATATCGCGTGCCGGGTGATATTCTGGCAGATTTAATGCGGTAAAATTATGCCAGTCGTCTTCAATTTCGGGTCCTTCAGAAACATTAAAACCTATGCGTGAAAATATATTGACTATCTTATTTTTTACAATTGAAATAGGATGACGTGAGCCAATTAAAACAGGCTCTCCAGGACGAGAAAGGTCGCCATACATCCCTTTAGTTTCTTCGGCATTATCCAATGCTTCTTTAAACTTGTTTATTTTGTCTTCTGCTATTTCTTTAAGCGAATTCACAGTTTTACCAAACTCTTTTTTTTGGTCGTTCGGCACATTTTTAAATTCAGCATAAAACGTCTTTAACAATCCTTTTTTTCCGAGGTATTTAATCCGGAATTGCTCCATCTGGTCTGGATTCGTGGTATGGAATGCTTCCACTTCGGCAATATGCTTTTTTATAGTATCTATCATGACTGTGCTACGTTCAAAAAGAGGAACGTTTAGGTTTATGAATGGGCAAAATTACGGAAACTCTCGTAAATAAGCCTCTTTTTAAAATTTGGGATTTATTTTTTGAAAAATTTTACAGCAGTACTTCTTTCTCTACAAAATAGTGAACAAGAGCCTCTTTCATTAAAACGCTTTGTTCACCTGCCTTTAAGGGTGGTAATTGTTCTAAGGTTTTATAATGAGGCCAGCCCTGGTCATCAAAATAATCAAATTCATAGTATCCAAAAGGCTCCAGTAATCTGCATATAGCAATATGCATTAGGTCTAATTTTTCATCTTTTTTAAACTTTCGGTGCAATTGCCCCAGTTCCTGTATGCCCACCAGATAAATTATAGCATCCAAATCCAGCGTGTCGCCCTCTGCAAAACGATTGCTCAACAACCCTACTAAGGTCTCCCATCTTTCCTTTAATTCCTGATCTCTTGCCATACCTGTTAAAGCTATTGTTTTTTGTTTAGTAAACTTTCCACAAAGGTACATCCTCCCGTTTTAATTTTGAAACAACAATCCGTATAATTAAAGTTTGTAACTTTACTTTGTAAGAGCTTTTGAAATTTAAAAAATGAAACTGAGCACGAAACAAGAAGTAGAACTTATTAAAACCCTTCAAGCTCGCTTTGAAGCTAATAAAAACCGTCACAAAAAAATATCCTGGGTTCCTGTTGAAGAAAAATTAAAAGCCCATCCGGAAAAAATTGTATCGCTCTTTAAAATGGAAGAAACAGGTGGCGAGCCAGATGTGGTTGCTTACAACAACAAAACCGATACGTATTTATTTTACGATTGTGTTTCCGAGAGCCCAAAAGGACGAAGAAGTTTGTGCTACGATCGCAAAGCCCTGGAATCGCGAAAGGCTCACAAACCCAAAAATACTGCCAAGGATATGGCAAAAGAAATAGGTGTCGAATTGTTAACTGAAACAGACTATCAATATCTTCAAAATTTGGGCTGTTTCGACACTAAAACATCCAGCTGGTTGGAAACGCCTATAGAAATAAGGAAGCTGGGCGGTGCTGTTTTTGGCGATTTAAGGTTTGGAAGAGTTTTTATATATCACAATGGAGCACAATCGTATTATGCCGGAAGAGGTTTTAGAGGTAAAGTAAGCATTTAGTCTTTTTATAGTTCCATGCTAATAATTTGTTTTGTATTTCATACTTTTAAAAACACACTGTAACTTCATACTATGAACACCATCGATCTTGTTTTAGGCATAATTCTTCTCATTGCTTTTGTGATGGGGTTTAAAAAAGGGCTTTTTGTAGCCCTGGCAGGGTTAGTGGGCGTTATTGCCGGAGTATATGGTGCCGTTTACTTTTCTGGGTTTGCTGCGGGCTATATAGCTGGCTGGACAGACTGGAATGAGCAAACTGTAAACCTTGCAGCATTTGCAGTTACTTTTCTGATAATAGTAGTACTCATTTCCCTGGCTGGGAAAGCACTTACCAAAATAGCCGATTTTGCTGCATTGGGGATTATCAATAAATTACTGGGGGCTGTTTTTAATGTACTAAAATTTGCTTTTATTGTGAGTGTGGTATTTATGTTTGTAAATGCTTCTCCATCCTTTTCAATTCTTTCTGAAGAAGACAGGGAAACTTCCGTTTTATATGTTCCTGTAGCAAGCCTGGCTCCTTTAGTAGTTCCCTATATCCTAAAAGAGGTTGAGGGATTTGAAGAAGAAGAAGAAGAAGAAGAAACCGAAGAAATTTCAGAATAAAAAAAGCCCCGCAGAGAAAATACGGGGCTGGTATTACGTTACATTAATTTTATACTACGTCCTCTACATTGGCACGAATGTATTCCATCGCATCTTTAAACGAATCTACTATTCGCTTCTCCGGTACCAGATCTGGAATAATATCGATAGATTGCATCATTACTTTTGGCTGTGTCTGAAGGCTTACCAGTATAATTTTTACGTTGCCTTGTCGTAATCTAAGCAAGGTTTCCTCCATGGCATATAGTCCAGACTGATCTAAATAAGGTACTTTCCCCATCCTGATAATTAAATGGGTAGCTGTAGCGGGGATTCCTTTTGCCAATTCCTGGAAATCACTCGTATTTCCGAAGAAAAGAGGACCGTCTAAACGTTTAATAAAGACTTCTTCCTTTAAGTTTTTAGGGAAGTTCTTTTCGTCGTGCCATGGCAATCCAAGCTCGTCTGCACTTCCTAATGGTACTAATTTAGACCGTTTTGCAGAAACATCACCAATCTTTTTCATAAAAATTAAAGATGCCAATACCAGGCCAACACCTACAGCATATACCAGGTTCCAAAAAACGGAAAGCAGCAACACAACAAGCATCACAACAATTTCACTTTTTGGCATATTTGGAATGGCTTTTAGCCCTTTATAATCCATTACCCCAATTCCTACTGTAATTAAAATTCCGGCTAAAACAGCAGCAGGAATTTGTGAAGCTACAGGACCTAGTGCCAATAAGATAATTAATAGTAAAACCGATGCAGTCATTCCAGAAAGCTTGGTGGTTCCCCCAGAATTAATATTAACCACTGTTCTAATAGTAGCTCCTGCTCCGGGAATACCTCCAAAAATAGAGGCAATACTATTACCAATTCCTTGTCCTATTAACTCTTGGTTGGGTTTGTGTTTGGTCTTCGTCATATTATCTGCCACCACCGATGTTAATAAGGAGTCAATAGCCCCTAAAAATGCCAGCGTTAAGGCGGTAAATATATAAGGTGAAATTTGCCCAAAGCTAAAGTTGGCAAACATATCCAGATTTGGTAACGGGAATCCACCTGGTATCTGTTCGATAGGGCGGTAGTCTAAATTCATAAAATAAGCCCCTGCCGAGACGACCAATAAAGCTACTAGGGTAGATGGAACTGCCGTGGTAATTTTTTTAAAACCATAAATAATAAAAATAGTAAGCGCTGCCAATGCAAATTCTAACCAGTTGATGTTGTTTAACGCGCGTGGCAACGTTTTAATAGACCCTATTACACCCGAACTGGCCGATTTTGCCAGTGTTTGAGACTCCAGCTGTATATCATCTTCGGTTATGCGCTCTGCCCGTGTAACTGTTTCTCTAAAGTCTTCCAATACTAAAATTCCTTCTCCTGCTTCTTCCTTTAGAATTTTATCCAGGAGGACTTCTTCGGCCTGGGGTTTAAACTGTCCTATAAATTCTTCATCGCTATTTGCATAATACCCCAGCATAGGTAGTATCTGGGTAATCAATATAATAACACCAATGGCAGTCATAAAACCAGATACTACGGGATACGGAATGTATTTTATGTATTTTCCCAATCCTAAAACTCCCAATGCAATTTGCATAAGCCCAGCCAATAAGAAAACTAATAAAATATACGGTAGGGCTTGCTCTACACTTCCGTTGTTTGCTGCTATAATACCTGCAATAATAACCATAGACACAGCTGTCATGGGTGCAGTTGGACCAGATATTTGTGTATTGGTCCCTCCAAATAGCGATGCGAAAAAGCCAATAAAAATAGCTCCGTACAATCCTGCATCGGGTCCAAGTCCAGACTGGACACCAAAAGCAAGTGCTAATGGGAGTGCAACAATTCCTGCTGTAATACCGCCAAAGAGATTTCCGCGGAGATTTGTAAATATATTTTTCATAATGTTTTATATGTTTTTAAAAATACAACAAAAGAAGCTCAGAAAAATAAGATTTCGAAACTACCGTAAAAAAAGATATTCCTAAAATAACCAAAGAGGGTTAAAACCAATGGCTCTAACCCTCTTCTTTAACAAAAATTTAATGTGTTTAAGAGTCTAGAAATTCTACAGCTCCCGAAGCTACATCGTAAACAGCTCCTACTACCACAATATCACCATCGTTTTCCATCTCCTTTAAAAGAGGGCTGTCGTTTCGTAAGTTGTTTATAGTAAGCTCTACATTTTTGTATACCACATCGTTTACAAACTTTTTATTTTCGCTGTTACGTAAATTGGAGTCCTCTGGAGTTTTTACAGCTTCTACAGAAGGCTTTATCTTTGCCAGTAAAGGAGTAATATTTCCTAACTGAACGTCATCACAAGCTCCCTTCACGGCTCCGCATCCTGTATGACCCAATACTACTACAGCCTTACTTCCAGCTACTTTGCAGCCATATTCTATACTTCCTAAAAGGTCTTCATTCACGATATTTCCTGCTACACGCGCACTAAAAATATCACCAATTCCCTGGTCAAAAACCAATTCTACAGGTACGCGGGAATCTATACAGCTTAATACTACCGCAAATGGATATTGCCCACCAGCAGTATCTTTAACTTGGCCTAACAAATCACGATTGGTCTGTTGTGTTTTTAAAAATCTATCGTTACCCTCTTTAAGTGCTTTTACAGCAGAATGAGGGGTATATTTACTTTGTGTTTCTTTAGTTTGTGCTTTCATCTTATTTAATTTATTTAGTTTTTAATATACAAAAAAATTGCTCCCTTATGGCTATTCGTTGGCAAACAATAAAGGGACTTTTATACTATGAGCCAAATTATTCAATTCTGAAATTGACAAACCTCCCTTTTTATCAGAGGTTTTTGAATTTCTATTTACAAACAAGAGGTTTATTTTGTTTTTGTCCATATAATTAGACATAGTTTGCAGGGTTGTATCGTTCTGTTCAAAAACATAAGATACAATACTTGCATCATACTGCCCGCTTGTAGGATTTGTTGTTTTTAAGGCTCCTGCGACCTCATAGGCCCTTATAGAAGCTTCGCTGTTTGAAACCAAAGCATCTATATACCCTAGTTTAGATTGAAGCGTATTTGTATTATACAATCCTAAATTGATTTTTGATTCTGCCCCCAATACATTGGTATTGTCTGCAACCATAACAACACCCTGAAATTTTTTCAGAATAAAAGGAAGTAAATTATCTCCCATAAAAGCTGGGGTTTTCGACATTTTTTTTCCTAAGACTAAAATATCTGGGTTTATTTTTTTTATTTGGTTTTCTATTTCATTTTTAAGATTTCCAAAGGCAAAAAATTGTTCTTTAATCACTTTGTTGTTTTCGCTTACCTGGTTTCCCATAGATTTAAGTTCGTTTTCTACAAGCACAAAATGATCCTTAATCACCCTTACTGCAGAAAGATGGCTTTCTTTTCTAACTACTTTTGTAGGTTTACGGACGTGAAAAATTTCTATTTCGCCTCCAATAATCTGAGCCATTCTTGTGGCACTTTTTAAGACATTTACACTGTTATCTGTTAAGTCTACAAGCACCAATATTTTATATTTATTATTATTTTTCATGATGTTGTATGTTAAGCAGACTTAGGTCTGAGTTTAAAAAATTCTATAAAGCTTGGTGGGTTTTCTGCCGCACCTCTTTCTGAAATAATTTTTATATCAATATTGCGCTCTCTCGCCTTAATGGCAAAATCGTCTAATATTTCAACAATATCTGCATCCAGATAGCGGGTTTTACGGACATCGAGTTCAAGATAGGTATCCCTTGGCAAACTGTCCAATTCTTTTAGGATAGCCCCTTTATTGAAAAAGGTTACTTCTTCGGCAAGTGTCATATTTATTTTATGCTTTCCATTGCTCTTGTCTTCAATATGAAGAAAATGTGAGTTCTGGTAACTTTTAAGCAATACTATTACAACACCTACTGCAAGTCCTAATGCGATTCCTATTAATAAGTCTGTAAACACAATTCCTACAATAGTTACTATAAAAGGCACAAATTGCTTCCATCCAGCGTTATACATAGCTTTAAAAGTAGATGGCTTTGCAAGTTTGTAACCAACTATTAATAGTATGGCTGCCAAAACTGAAAGCGGAATCATATTTAAAACAGTAGGGATAATAATTACTGAAATGAGCAGGAAAAAACCGTGAATAATGGCAGATGCCTTGGTTCTTCCTCCCGATTGTATATTTGCTGAACTTCTTACGATTACCTGTGTAATGGGCAAACCACCAATCATTCCAGAAATCATATTTCCTGTTCCCTGCGCTAATAATTCTCTATTGGTAGGTGTTACTCTTTTTTCAGGGTCTAACTTATCGGTTGCTTCCACACATAATAGTGTCTCAAGACTAGCCACCAGTGCAATGGTAAATCCTACCACCCAAACTTCAGAAGTAGTAATAATAGCAAAATTAGGGAAGCTAAACTGCCCAATAAAAGAGTCGAAACTATCTGGTACTGGTACTTGTACTAAGTGGTCAGACGCTATAGAAAGTGTTGTACTGTCTTGTGTAAAAACAAAAAATAATATCCCTACAACAACTGCCACTAAAGGTCCTTGAACCAGTTGAAATATCTTTCCTTTTTTGGAAAGTACTGAGCTCCACAACAACAAAATACCCAAGCTGATACACGCAATAATTGTTGCTCCTAGACTAATAGAGTTTAAAGCCACAAAAATTTCAGAAAAAGTGTTTTCACCATCTACCTGAAAAAATGCAAAATTACCACCGGGGTCTGCATCGTATCCAAAAAAATGAGGGATTTGTTTTAAAATAATAATAATCCCAATACCGGTCAACATACCTTTAATAACCGAAGATGGAAAATAGTATCCAATGATACCGGCTTTTAATATCCCGAAAAGCAATTGTATGGCTCCGCCAATAACTACTGCTACCAGAAAATTTTCATAGCCACCTAAGGTGCCAATGGCAGTTAAAACAATGGCAGCAAGTCCTGCTGCCGGTCCACTTACTCCTATTTGTGAGCCACTTAAAGCTCCTACAATAATACCTCCTATAATTCCTGCAATTAAACCTGAAAAGAGAGGTGCGCCGCTCGCCAATGCAATACCTAAACACAAAGGAAGGGCGACAAAAAATACTACGATACTCGCTGGGAGATCGCTCTTAATTTTTGAAAACATATAATAAAATTTTAGACCGAAAAGTATTCAGTCAATTAGAAATACAAGCCTTTTGGCTTAAATTAAAAACACGAAAAAATTTAAATATGTTCTGGTGGGGGAGAAATAGTATCTTGAGAAAGGGTTTCCCAAAAACAGGATTTATAACCAAATGAGCTGGCACCATCTAAGAATTCTGAAGAAAGAAAATTTGCACTTACAGATTCTGGAGCATTGTATTCTTTGGCTCCCAATTTAAAAGTATCTGAAGTTTCTTCCTCATTCATAGAAAATAAGGCTGAAAGATTAGTGTCAATATCACAAAACGTAACGATTGCTGGTGTTAAAATACACCAAGTAAAAGCCAAAAGAAAAAAGATACTTTTAAGTCGCAATTGTCGTTTTTTTAAATGAAAGAGCAAAAATACTATTTGTAAACGGCATTCATGTTAAGCAAATCTTAAATCTATAACCTTTTTACATCGCTGGCGGGAATCCATCCATCTTTTCCATTGGCAAGCAACACCCTAACCCATTTATCTTCCTGTGCTGTAATTTGTACTTTGGTGCCTTCGTGGAGTATAAAAGCGTTTTCACCCCCCAAACTAGGTTCGTTTTTTGCCTCTGTTTGCTCTGCAAAAACTATTGCAGGGATATCGTTTTGCATATCGCCGTATAATTGATAACTCATTGTTAATCCAACGGCCAAAACCAATATAAACACAATGCTTGTGATAAAAAACAAACGTTTTTTCCCTTCAGAATTTGCAAACCAATAGCTCAAGAAAAACAGCACAAACAAAATGCCGGCAACAACCGCAGTTATAGCCCAACCATCGTAGGTCATAAAACCAGCAAGATTTTGATACCAGCGCTTAAATATTGTTTTGGGCAGTGGTTCAATGGCGTCTATACGAGCGTTTTCGGCAAATTTTAAATTAGTCTTAATATCGGCATCTGCCGGGGCTAATTGCAATGCTTTTTCATAGTAATAAATACTGGGAGCTACATTATTTAATTTGTAATTTGCATTTCCCAAATTGAAATACAAATCGGCAGAATGCTCCCCGTTATCCAGTATTTTTTCCCAAGAATTGATAGCATCCTGAAATTTTCCGTTTTTATAGTGTTCCTTTCCCTGATTAAACAAGGCGTTATTCTGGCTCCAACCCAACGCTGAAACCAGCATCAATAGTATGAAGAGTAGTTTTTTCATCTTACTGAATTTGTTTGTCTATGGTTGAAATAATTTGTGCAGCTTTTTCATAATCCTGTTGTATTGCAACCTGGCTTGTAGGTGTATAGCGTGCATATTCGCAACTTTGCAGCAATTGAATAAACTCCTGAACCACCCCCGACTGTACTTGTCTTTGTTCCAGTAGTGTCGAAATTTTTTCTTTGCTGAAATCGCTGGTTTCAATATTCAGTTTTGCTTTAAGATAATTATGGAGGGCTCGTTCTAAAGCTTCATAAAAAACTACACGATCATTCATGTTTTTTCTGGCTTCACTTAAATATTTTTTTGCCAGACGGTCTGCTTTCCGAAGTTTCATGCCTTCCACATCGGCCAATCGTTCACGTCGTTTTTTTCCTGCTACAATAAACAAAGGAATTAATAACATAGGACCTCCCAGTAACGACCAGAACAAGGTAGATTTAAAAAAAGGAGTTGTAGCAATAGGATTCAAGTTGGTGTCCAGTTTTATAAACTTGAACTGCGTATCGTCTAATGCTTCTGCAACAATTGCTGTATCTTCTGCTGATTTTGCAGTTGCTACAGGACCATTTTCTACGTTAATTACTACTTCTTCGCTGGAGAGTGTTTCATAGCGTTCGGTCTTTGGGTTAAAGTAAGAAAACGTAATAGGCCTAACAGGGTAATTCCCTTTAAACTGTGGGACCACAGTATATTTTTCAGCAATAGTGCCTTTCATTCCGTCTAACTGTACTGTTACCTGATTTTCACGTTCTGGGGTATATACTTCGAGCGCACTGGGCAATTTTAAGCTGGGGAGATCAAATAATTTTAAATTCCCTTTCCCTGATATTTTTGTAGTTAACTCTAAGGATTCGTTAGCATCCAACGTAGTTTTATTGGTTTGTACCTTAAACTGAAAATCGCCTACTGCACCTGTAAAATCGTCTGGTTTTCCTTCTATAGGCAATGGTTTTACAGTAATAGTTCTGCTTCCTGCAGAGACCGTTTTATTAACCCGAACCATACGCTGTCTCCCAAAAATATCACGCTTGTTACTACGCACATCTACCGGAATGTCCAAAGTTAAAGGTTCAATGTCTAACTCACCTGTTTTTTGCGGGTACAACACGGTAGAACGGAGTATTACATAGCGGTAGTCCTCGCCCTGGTATTTACCTTCGTAAATTTTGTAATTCCCCTGAGTATTGATATTCTGGCTCCAGAAATCGGCGTATTTTGGAGTACTTAGTTCCCGCCAATTACTGGTAATGCTTACATCGTGTGAGACGTACAACTTGTAGGTTACGGTAATAGCTTCACTTAAAAACGGATTGGAATTAGAGACTTCGGCTACCAGGTGCACATTTTCTTCGGCAAGGTATTCGGCATTGCTTCCGTCTTTCGACATTTTTACTGCATCCCCTACATTTACAGTAACCGGGCTGGTTTTGTAAGTTTGTCCATCAATTTCAATGGTTGCTTGGCCAATGGTTACATTTCCCTTTCCTATAGGCGATAAAAAATATGAATAGGTTTTTGAGTAGCTGCGTTTTCCGTTAAAATAGGAATTGCTTATGGCCTGATTGGGACCTCCAACAACGCGAAATCCTTCAAAATTTGGCGGATTAAAATTATCGCCATCCTGATTCATCTCAAAATCTACCCGAAGACGTTCATTGAGCCCTAATTTCTTTTTGCTCACTTTCGCTTCAAAAGTAACTTGTGCATTGGCAACGCTGCCCAACAACACAAAACACACTATGAATAAAAAATGAATAGTTTTCATTTTAATTAATTTTTTCTTTACTACCAGTCCTTTTCAGACTTTACCTTAGCTCCTTTTTGTTTTTTGGCATTTATTTTTTCCTGTACTTTTTGCTCTTCGTTGTTCATAGCTTCCAACAGGTTTTTTATTTGTTGTGGCGACATTTGACCGGGCTGTGGTTGCTGCTGTTGCTGGTCTGCTTTATCTTGTTCGCCTTCATTGGGTTTGTCTGGTTTGCCTTTATCTTCCTCATTTTCACCTTTCTTTTCCTCATCCTGTTCGTCTCCCTTATCCTTATCTTCCTGCTCATCCCCCTCGTTTCCTTCTTTATCTTTTCCTTCTTCGTCTTTTTGATCCTGACTGTCTTCGTTCTTGTCGTTTTTATCCTGGTTCTTGTCCTGGTCTTTATTATCTCCTTCTCCACCTTTGGGCGGATTTTTCTCTAACAGATCTTTTGCTAAAGCCAGGTTATACCTCGTCTCATCATCATCGGGGTTATTTCTAAGTGCATTTTTATAAGCATCTACAGCATCCTGGTATTTTTTGGCATTCATATACGTATTTCCAAGATTATGGTAAGCGCTGTGTTTATCGGTTTTTGAAACTGCCACATCTGCCGCCTGCTGAAAACGACTCATTGCTTCGTCATTTTTTGCTTTGTTGTAATAGGCATTTCCCAAATTGTATTTTGCAGTTTCGCTTTTAGGGTTTATGGCAATGGCTTTTCTATATTCTGCTTCGCCTTCCACAAAATTATCGTCGGCAAGCGCTAAACTTGCATCGCTTACTAATTCTTTGGTTTCTCTAACAAGTTGTTTTTGTTCCTTTTGCATGGTGTTTTCGTCCTTTTCCTGTGCGGAAATTTCCGCCGCGAAAAACGCACATAATGCAAAGGAAACCAGCTTCAATAGGTTCTTTTTAGTCTTCATCTTATCGTTCAGCTTCATTAAACAAATTTAATTTTTTAAGCCAGGCGGTTTTACGTTCCAGCAACAATACATCTAATACTAACAAAAATAATGCCCCTGCCAAAAACCATTGGAACTGGTCTTTAAAATCGGTAAATTGCTTGCTATCGAATGTCTTTTTGTCCATTCCGTTTAGGATACTTGTCACAGTTGAGACCACTTCTTTAGTATTATTTCCTGAAATGTAGGCTCCGTTGCCTTCTTCGGCAATTTGTTTTAGTGTTTCTTCACCCAAACGTGTAATTACCTGTTCGTTATTTTGATCCCGCTTGTAATACTGTAAAATTCCATTTCGTTTTATAGGGATGGGACCTCCTTTTTCGGTGCCCACGCCTATGGTGTAAATTTTAATTCCAAGGGCAGCGGCTTCTTCGGCTATACTTTCTACATTTCCTTCATGGTCTTCGCCATCACTAATAATAAAAAGCACTCTGTTACCTTGTTCTTCGTCATTATAATAGGTTTTTGCCATTTCTATCGCCTCATTAATGGCGGTTCCCTGGCTGGAAACCATATCGGTATTCATGTTGTTTAAAAACAATTTTGCTGAAGAAAAATCGGTTGTGATGGGGACTTGGGGAAAGGCGCTTCCTGCATAGCCAATAATTCCAATTCTGTCGCCGCCAAGGTTGTTTAAGATTTGTGTAACAAGTTGTTTGGATTTTTCAATACGGTTGGGCGCAATGTCTTCAGCCAGCATACTTTTTGAAACATCCAATGCAAATACCACGTCTACTCCTTCGCGTTTTACATTTTCAATCTTGGTGCCAATTTTTATATTTACCAATGCAATAGCCAGACAAGCGATGGCCAGACAGAATACAAATACTTTTAAAACAGGTTTAAAGACAGAACGGTTGGGGCTGAGTTTTTTTAATAAATCGGCATCGGCAAATTTCTTTTGGGTTTGCCGCTTCCAAATAAGCACACCTATAAACAGCAAGACTATCACTGGGATAGCAAGCAGTAGGTAAAAGTAAATAGATTGTTCTAACTGGTACATTATTTATTTATTAGCTGTAGCAAAAATTATTTATATTATTTTTATTCATAGTTGGGCTTTACACCGCTCTAGCTCCCCTTAAGAGGTAACTACACAAAACTTCGAAATACTGTATACCGCAAGAGCCATTCTAAACCTAATAATAGCAAGGCTAAAATCACTAACGGACGGTATTTTTCGTCGTAACTTTTATATTTTAATTCTTCAATATCCGTTTTTTCCAATTTGTTTATTTCTTCGTAAATCTCGTTAAGCTTAGTGGTACTGGTGGCTCTAAAGTATTGCCCTTCGGTCGCTGTGGCAATTTCTTTTAATAATTCTTCGTCTATATTTACCTGTTGCATGCCGTATTGAAAACTACCATCGGGACGGATCCCAATTGGGCTTAGTGCCATTCCTTTGCTTCCAAGTCCTATTGTATACACTTTAATGCCAAACTCCACTGCCAGTTCACTTGCAATTTTTGGGTCTATAAATCCGCTATTGTTTTCACCATCGGTCATTAATATAATAATTTTACTTTTTGCGGTACTTTCTTTTAAGCGGTTTACGGCAGTCGCCAGCCCCATCCCAATGGCGGTTCCTCCTTCTATAATGGTGTTATATTCTATCGTTTTTAATGCAGAAAGCACAATGCCTTTATCACTTGTTAATGGGGTTTTGGTATAACTTTCTCCTGCATATTCTACAAGCCCAATCCTATCGTTGGGGCGGTTATTAATAAATCGGGCAGCTACTGTTTTTAGAGCTTCCAACCGATTGGGTTTTAAATCGCGTGCCAGCATACTTGCAGAAACATCTACTGCTATAACAATGTCTATTCCTTTGGTGGTTTTTATTTTAGTGCTTTCGTCTACCGTTCTTGGTCGTGCCATAGCAACAATAATTGCTGCTAAAGCCAACAAACGCAATAAAAACAACAAGGGCCGTAATTTTGCCAGCCAATTTTTTCCGGTTTTAAAGCCCTTAATACTTGAAATTTTTAACGCAGCTGTTTGTTGCTTTCTTTTCCAGACATACCAAACCAGCAGCAGTGGCAACAGCAAAAGCAGCCAAAATAATTGTGGGTGTACAAATTCAAATTGTTGCATTAGTTGTCTTTGGTTTCTTGCAATTCGAGCTCTACCGAATTAATGATTCTATCTTTTATACCTACTGAAAAACGGCCGTCATTTTGATAAACAACCAACACCGTTTGCACTCCGTTTTGCTGAGCAAAGAGCAATAACTCGTAATAGCTTTGATCTTTTAACACCTTATTATTTCCAACCGATACATTAAACTGTCCGTATGCTTTCAATCCTTTTATCCCTTTTTCGGTTGAAAATTCTTCCCGTTTTACAATCATATTTAAAGCGCCGCGCCTTTCTAGTTCGCTAAGTGCCGCATCCATTAAAGGATCTAGGTTTACATCTTCCTGAGAGTTTTTAGTTTGTGTAGTACTCACTAATACGTACAACGGCTCTGTTAAGCTTCCGGCACTAAATACATTGGTACTTTGCACCTTTATATTTTCAGCATCTGGGATTTCAATATCGGTTCGCACTAATATTTCTGGTGTTTCCAAGATTACCTGGGGGCTTCCGTATTCACTTTTATACCAGCGTCCTTCGGCCAGATCCCTGTATTTATTTCCCAAAACATCATCTTTTAAGGTGTCAAAACCTTTAATGCTTCCGTAAATAACGCCTGTTAAAATTATAGCGGCAATAACACCTACTCCAGCAAAAACATACTTTCTACGTTGCTTCTTTTTTTGTTGTTGTTCCAGGTAAATTTCATTTTCCAGCAATTCTTCTTCGGTTGGCTCTGGAACTGCTTCGTGGGTGTGGTTAATAATCTCTTCTACTGCAGCACGATCTTCTTTTGCTTGTTGCGCTACCTGTTGCATTCTGGCAAATTTCACCAGATCGGCTCTTTTTAAAATAGCATCCAACCTTTTAATATCCTCCACTTCAAAGTCGAAGTTTCCTCCATCTTTTAGTAACTTCATTCGTGCAATTAGCTCATCTGTGGTACTTTCTAAAGCAGTTTGATCTACTTCACGATCTAAATACCGTTTAACAATTTCGGTTAATTGAGAGTAGTACTCTTTACTTTTTTGATCTCTTAAATATGTCGAGTTATCCAAGGTTTGCAAAGCGACCAAAGCTTCTTCGTAGGGAGGTAATTGTTCTTTTTTTGCTTCCCGTATTTGTTTTCTTCGGAACAAAATATATCCAACTATCGCACCTATACTAAGTGCTCCCACCAGCCAGGGCAACAACTTCCAAAAATCGAATGGCGGCCTGTCCACCTCAACAGCTGGCTTAATTTCGAACATTTTTTGCTTGGTAGTATCTACAGCCACATTCCGAACCTCTATTGGAACAGAATCTGTAGTAAATAACTTCTGGTTAATCACAATTTTCTGCTGTGGAATAGTGTACCCTCCCGAGTCAAATTGTGTTAGTCCGTATTTTTTAATGAGTCGCATTTTCGCGGCCTCGTAAGTGGTATCTACTTTGTAACTCTCTATAACTTCCAGTGGCAAAAAGGTTTGTCCTTCAGGGAAAACCACCAGATCTGTTGTGTCTGCCTCTACCTGGATGTTGTATTTAATTTCCTCTCCAATACGTATTTTGGTGGTATCTACAGACGAGGTTACCTGGGCGTTTAAAGTAAAAACGAAGAGTAAAGCGCAAAGAACTAAGATGCTTTGCGGCATTTTAATATTTATTTGCAAATACAAGTAATTACTAAAGCAGGCAGCAACCTGACTTAGTTTATTCTTGTTAATTTTTTGTCCTTGGTACTTCGTCATTCGTAAATAGTACTTCTTTTTAGCGTCTTTTAAAATATCCTAATAATTTTTTTACGTAACTCTCGTCTACACGACAACCAATGGCACCCGCACCACTTTTGGTAAAGGCTTCTTCAAAATAAGCTACGCGTTCATGGTAGTATTTATTATAGTTGGCCCGAACACTCCTGGCTCCTGTATTTACAAGCATAAGCTCTCCGGTTTCTTCATCCTGCATTTGCACCATTCCCAAGTTGGGCATTTCTTCTTCGCGGCGGTCGAACACTCTAATTCCGGTTACATCATGTTTTCCTGATACAATTTTTAAGGTGTCCTTATACCCATCGGTAATAAAGTCTGAAAGCACAAAAACAATGGCTTTTTTCTTCATGACATTGGTAAGGTATTTTAAGGCCTGACTCAGATCTGTTTTTTTGCTTTTTGGTTTAAATTCCAGCAACTCACGGATAATTCGCAAAACGTGGCTTTTTCCTTTTTTTGGTGGAATAAAAAGTTCTATTTCGTCTGAAAACAAAATAAGCCCTGTTTTATCGTTATTCTGCATAGCCGAAAATGCCAGGGTTGCCGCAATTTCGGTGATGATTTCGTTTTTAAACTGGTTGTCTGTTCCAAAGAATTCCGAGCCTGAAATATCGGCCATTAACATTAAGGTTAATTCACGTTCTTCTTCAAAAACTTTTACAAAAGGCTCGTTGTAACGGGCAGTAACATTCCAGTCTATATTGCGAACATCGTCTCCAAATTGGTACTGGCGCACTTCACTAAATGTCATTCCACGACCCTTAAACGTACTATGGTACTCGCCACCAAACACATGGTCGCTCAGGCGTCGCGTCTTAATTTCAATTTTTCGTACTTTTTTTAAGAGTTCCTTAGTGTCCATAGGTCCTTGCCCCTCATCTCCAGCCCTTCTCCCACTGAGAGTAGTTATTGGTATTAATTATTTATTAAATTTTCGATTAAATTTTTAAAAGGAGTCGTAGCATACGCTCCAGTATTCTACAAGCAAATTTGTTTGCGTACTACCGTCTACAAATTTTCAACTAGCTACGGTACTTCAATTACGTTTACTATTTTCTGAATGATATCTTCGGAAGTAACGTTTTCTGCTTCGGCTTCATAGGTGATACCAATACGGTGACGTAATACATCTTCTACTACGGCACGTACATCTTCTGGAATCACATAACCTCTTCTGCGAATAAAAGCATAGCATTTTGCCGCCATTGCCAGGTTAATGCTTCCTCGGGGAGAAGCTCCAAAGCTTATTAAACCATTAAGATCTGAAAGCCCGTATTTCTCGGGTGTTCTGGTTGCAAAAATAATATCAAGAATATATTTTTCAATCTTTTCGTCCATATACACCTCTCTTACAGCTGCTTGTGCACGCTTAATCTGATCCAGAGATACTACGGGGTTTACTTTCTCAAAACCTCCTTTAAGGTTTTGGCGCATAATAAGTTGCTCATCCTGAAGTAATGGATACTTTATTACCGTTTTTAGCATAAAACGGTCTACTTGTGCTTCAGGGAGCGGATAGGTTCCTTCCTGTTCTACCGGATTTTGAGTTGCCATAACCAAAAAAGGTCTGTCCAGGACAAAGGTTTCTTCACCAATAGTTACTTGCTTCTCCTGCATGGCTTCTAACAAAGCCGATTGTACTTTAGCTGGTGCACGGTTAATCTCATCTGCCAATACAAAATTTGCAAAGATGGGTCCTTTTTTAATACTGAAATCGTTCAGCTTCATATTATATATCATCGTTCCCACAACGTCGGCAGGCAACAAATCTGGGGTAAACTGAATCCTGCTAAACGAGCCGTGCACGGCTTTTGAAAGGGTGTTAATAGCGAGGGTTTTTGCCAGTCCCGGCACTCCTTCCAGTAAGATATGGCCCTGCCCTAAAAGCCCGATGAGCAAGCGCTCTACCATGTGCTTTTGTCCTACAATTACTTTGTTGATTTCCAGAGTTAAAATATCAACAAACGCGCTCTCTTTTTCTATTTTTTCATTCAATGCGCCTATATCCAGTGCGCTTGTGGTGTCTTCCATGATGCTAGATTCTTTTATAGTGTAAGCTATGTGCTTAATAACCGTGCAAATTGCCCATTTATTATGGCAAATCTTGTTAAGGATTGGTTAAAAAGACGATACAAGTTTACACGTATTTCAACATTTTTCCTTGAACTTTATAACAGATCTCTATTTTCACATAGTAATGACATGTAAAATAAAAACACCTCATTAGGTCACAAAACTCATGTTTTTTGCTCTACATAAAATTCACAGATGTGCTTTAAAAAAGTGTGCCAATTTTAAAAAACTTTGACAATTTGACATAAAAAAAGGGATGCAATTGCATCCCTGAATAGTAGGTTAAGAATGATTTTCTATTGGGCTGCAAAAGTTACAGTGCCCAATGCGGTTACTTCACCAATATTCACTTTAACATCATTAAAAGTCTCTACCTCGTTTGTCGTGGAGGTGGTAATGGTTACAGTATAAGTTCCTTCTTCAAAACCATTTATAAAAAACTCTCCGTTTTCATCGGTAGTTCCTTTGATTATATCTTCAGAATTTGATGCTTTAATTACGATTTCAGAATTAGGAGCTATAACACTTCCCATAATGGCTCCATCTGTTTTTACAGTTAAATTAGCGACAGGTTGTTGTGCAATAGTTTCTTCATTAGTATCGCTTGTATTGCTACACGCAAAAACCACCATTAAAATTACAACCAGAAAGGCTCCATATTTTAATAGGGATTGTAGTGTTCTTTGTATTAATAATTTCTCTCTGTTCATAGCTTTTAATTTTATACAGTAAAAATACCACTCGCTTAAGCAAATGAAGCGCCTATTAACATTGATTAACGCCAACTTTAACCGTGAATTAACTATAAATAATGTTAAACAAAAAGAGGTGCCAAAACAAGGCACCTCCTGGGGAATATGTTATATAAATACTAGTTAAAAGACGACACCATCTACTTCGGTCACTGCGCCAACCACCACTTCTACATCGTTTACTACGATAGGTGGGAAACCTAGATTTACATCTGCCTCATAGGTTAGTGTATAGGTTCCTGCAGGCACTCCACTTAACACAAAAATACCAGTTTCGTCTGTAAAAGCGGAAATTTCGTTGTTTGCATTTTCGGCTGTCACTAAGGTTTGAATTCCTATTGGCAATACGGCTCCTGTTATGGCTCCGGTATCTGCTTCGGTGGTGGCTCTAATAACTGGTTTTAGTAAGTATCCGCCGTTTCCTTGTTGTACAATAGATTTATCTACATCAAAGTCCAGGATAAATTCATAAAAAATTCCACCCAGTAAGGTTTCATTTACATTAATTTTAAGTCCGGATTGTTGTGCGCTTGGAGTTTGTAGGGGAAATGTT
Organism: Flavobacteriaceae bacterium; assembly: GCA_002707745.1. Lineage (GTDB taxonomy): Bacteria > Bacteroidota > Bacteroidia > Flavobacteriales > Flavobacteriaceae > Marinirhabdus. Next base: position 9,550 of record PANU01000008.1, on the reverse strand, counting down.
TCACCATCCACAACAACAGTGTTGTCATCACCCAGAATAAGTCTTATCTGGCTAATATCTCCAGCTGGAATCTCGTCATCTACCAAAAGTACCGAAACACCTCCGGTTAATTCCAGTAAATCGTAAATTCCCGCATTTACTTCACCAATAACTACTTCTTCTTCCTGACCATTATACTTAATGACCACGTCCTGAACATCTACAAATACGGCATCATAATCGCCAGGCGCATCGGTAAGTTTTACCGACATTCTTGCCATTTCCTGTTCTGATGGGGTTTGGGAGTCGTCATCGCTACTACACGATGTAAGGAAAGCCAGCATACATAAGCTCGCAATTCCAAATACAAATTTTTTCATTGTTTTTTATTTTTAGGTTTGTACTACAATAATACCTACTAAAATTTTTCTTCAATTTCCCTTAACAGGTATTAACAAGAGCATTAACCAACACTTAACATTCTCAATAGTTTTAGAAGTGTTACTTTTAAGCTGAAAATAAAAAGGAATGAACATAAACAATAAAATTGCGCTCATAACAGGAGCTACCAGCGGGATTGGCCGTGCTACCGCGTATCTTTTTGCCGAAAACGGTGCCAGACTTATCCTTTGCGGAAGAAGAAACGATCGTTTACAAACCATTAGCAAGGAGTTATCGCAAAAAACCGAAATACATACGCTTCAATTTGACGTTCGGGACAAGGATGCCGTCTTTAAAAACATTGAGAATTTACCTAAAGAGCTTTCAGAAATAGATATTCTTATTAATAACGCTGGGAATGCCCACGGATTAGATTCCATTCAAAACGGCAATACCAACGACTGGGATGCTATGCTGGATATAAACGTAAAAGGACTTTTATATGTAAGTAAAGTTGTTTTACCTGTGATGCTTAAAAACAAATCCGGGCATATTATAAATATTGGTTCTACTGCAGGAAAAGAAGTATACCCTAACGGAAATGTATATTGCGCCAGCAAACACGCTGTAGATGCTATAAACCAGGGAATGCGACTGGATCTTAACGGTAAAGGAATTCGTGTAGGCGCTATAAACCCGGGATTGGTAGAAACCGAATTTAGTGAAGTTCGGTTTAAAGGAGATACAGACCGCGCGGAAAAAGTATATCAAAACTTTACCCCGCTCCGTCCCGAAGATATTGCAGACATTATTTTATTTGCCGTCACCCGCCCGCCACACGTTAACATTGCAGATTTAACAGTGATGTGTTTGGATCAGGCATCATCGACTATTGTCAATAAAGCATAGCTTTATTTCTATTCATTTTTTAGTAAGGTTATGTCACACTATAAGTCATTTAAGGAAATGGAAATTTCCGTTTTAGCTCGTAAATTAAGTAACGATGTTTGGGATTTAATAGTTTCTGCTCCTCTGGGTAATGATGGTAAGTTAAGAGATCAAATTAACGCATCTTCGGGCTCTGTAATGGACAACATCGCTGAAAGATTTGGTCGTGGCAGAAATAAAGAGTTTATAAACTTTTTAAGGTATTCAAAGGGTTCTTGTCTTGAAACTAGGTCGCAACTTATGAGAGCCTATGATAAAAACATATATCTTCTGAAGCATTTCAAGAACGCTACAATACAACACTCAACTAACAAAATCAATTTTATCGGTTTATAAGCTATTTGAAAAACTGAAAAGAAAAGAACCTAAGTTTGATTAATAAAAAATAAAAATTGCGAAGCAATTCAAACAAACAATGATTAACAAAAGATTGCTTATTAAAAACCTCCTAGCTCACAACGATGAGAGTAGCTTTTATGATAAAAAAAGAAAAATAGATCTGGGCAGTAAAGAAGGAAAGGCGAAGTTTTTAAAACACGTTTGTGCGCTTAGCAACAGCAACCCAAAAAACAATAGCTTTATTGTTATTGGTGTAGAAGATGAAGGAAACGAAATAAGAGGTGTCGATTTTTTTGACGATAGTAAACTTCAAAACCTCATTAATGCGTATTTAACCAACGCACCTATTATTAGCTATGAAAATGTAATGTTCCCGCACTTGCCAGAAGACAAGGTAGTAGGACTGGTAACTATTAGACCTACCGGCGAAATTACTTCACTTCGCAAAAATATCTGGAAATACTGGGGCGGCTCCATTTTTTTGCGGGATGGGAGTATTTCTATGCCCAAAGATTTCGATATTGTAATTAAAGATGTGAATTCTGCACTGGTGCAAGCCATTGAGACCAAAGCCAAAAACAATATAGAATTAACACTCGATGGGGTAATGGATTTTATAACTATTAGACATTCGATGCTAGAATCGCATTACAAGGTTTTTAAAGAAATTTTTGTACTGTGCTGGGCGGGTCACACCAAACAGGTAAAAGACAAAACCTATTATTCCCGTGTAGATATTGAATTGATAAATGAGCAGGTAAAACTCTTTTATTCGGCTTTGGACGAAGTAAGTATTGCCTACACCAATGACTATTTTAAAATTACCGAATATGTACACCTTGGTTTAAACAATCAATTTCAATATTATCCGCTGGAAGAGGTGACCATCAATTTTAAGGAAAACGGTTTTTACAATATGGATAGCCAGCTCATTTTTGAACCGCCAAAATTTAACAAAAAGACCTTGTTTCATATCTATAACAGCAATAATGCGTTATTAAAAAAACTTCAGAAAAAAATACCTTTACGGACTCAAGAAGAAAAAGACGTGCAAAATCTAGCCGAAACCTATCTCATTTGCTACCTCAACGATTTTGCCGAAGCCAAAGAAAAACTCTACGAAGCAAAACCACATTTAAAAACTATAGGTGGAAAAGCCTATCAGGCCTTTAAAGAAAGTGTACGCATTTTGAGGAAGGTAAAGTATAATTAAACCTTAAAATTTGACTGTAACAAACAGGCCAAAATTTTTACTTATCTTTAAAATCCTAATTTAAAAAATCAACTTCATGGGTATCTTCGATAAAATAAAAGAAAAATTAAGTCACGAATTTATAGACATCATCGAGTGGCTGGATTATACCGATGACACCATCTGCCATAGGTTTGAACGTTACCAAAATGAAATTAAAAATAACGCCAAACTCATTGTTCGTGAAGGACAGACCGCTGTTTTTATAAACGAAGGCCAACTTGCAGACGTTTTTGGTCCTGGCACCTATACCTTAAACACGCAAAACCTTCCTATCTTAACCACATTAAAAGGTTGGAAATACGGTTTTGACAGCCCTTTTAAAGCTGAAGTATATTTTGTAAACACCCATCTTTTTACAGACGAAAAATGGGGCACTAAAAATCCGATTACCCTCAATGATGACCGTTTTGGTCTGGTTGAAATACGAGCTTTTGGCACCTATGCCTTTAAAATTAGTGATCCGGGTAAATTTGTGGTAGACATTGTTGGAACCGACAATAATTTTACCAATTTTGAAATAAACGAACACCTTAAAAGCTTAATCGCCACACGGTTTACAGACACCGTGGGCGAAGCAAACCTCCCTATAGAATTATACGCAGCCAATACTACCGAGCTTTCGGAAACATGCCAAACTGTGATGAAGCCAGAGTTTGAAAGTGTGGGTATTTCGCTGGAAAAATTTTATATAGAAAATGTTTCTATGCCCGAAGATCTTAAAAAAGAAATCTTTGAGTACAGCCGTATTGACAAATTAGACTTAGACAAGTTAACCAAATTTAAAACCGCAAAAGCCATTGAAGCCGCCGCTGCCAATGAAGGTGGTACCGCAGGAGCAGGAATGGGAATGGGAATGGGCTTTGTACTTGCCCAACAAATGGGCGGAATGATGAGCCCCCAAATGGGTGGACAACAACAAATGCCTGCGCAGAAACAAATGGGCGGAGCTATACCACCACCCATGCCAGCTGCCGTTCAGTATTTTTATTCGGCTAATGGCCAGCAAGCAGGTCCTGTAGGTTTTGAGCAACTACGCGCCCTTTTTGCCAATAGAACTGTTAATAAAGATACTTTGGTTTGGAAGCAAGGCATGCAAACCTGGACAGCCCTTAACGAAGTGGAAGAGTTGAAAGCCTTTTTGGGAGGTAATACCCCACCGCCGTTGCCGAGTAGTTAATATTATTTACATTAAAAACCTCAATCCAAAATACTCCACACCTTTACATCCCCTCCCAAAAGGGGACCACTCCTATCGAGTAATATTTATTAAAAAATGCAACCCACCCCCCAACAAACATCTGAACTTAAAAAGGCCTGTATTAATTGCGGGGCGGAGTTAAGGTATGCCCCAGGAACAACCGAGCTAAAATGCGAGTACTGTGGGTATACACAAGATATACCTCCAGCTTTGGATGCCTTTCAAGAACTTGAACTTAACAAGTATCTTTCAGAATTAGGGGCGCAATCGCATAGTGAACAAATCACGATGTTACATTGTAAAAACTGTGGTGCCAACCAGCATGTGGAAGAAAACTACAAATCGCTGCATTGTGTGTACTGCAGTATGCCTCTGGTAATTGAAGATGCTTATAAAGACGACTGGATTTTACCTGGAGCAGTATTACCCTTTCAATTAGACCAGAAAAAAGCCCATCAGGTGTTTAAAACATGGGTCGACGGGCTTTGGTGGGCACCTAATAAATTAAAAAAAGCCTCGCTGGATCCACAACATACCAAAGGATTGTACGCCCCATTCTGGACGTTCGATGCCCAATTATATGCTAAATACACAGGACAACGCGGCGAATATTACTACGTAACCAAAACCGTAGGAAGTGGTAAAAACAGAAGAACAGTGCGAGAACGTCGTACGCGATGGTACCCGGCTGCTGGGACAGTTTCAGGGTTTGTGGACGATACCCTCATAAAAGCCTCAGAACAAAAAACGGGCGTAATTCCTAAGAAAGTAGCGCATTGGGATTTACGTAAATTAGAAACGTTTCAAAGTAGCTTCCTGGCTGGTTTTGTGACCGAAAAATATACCATTCCTTTAAAAGACGGACATCTGGAAGCCACAAAAGAAGCCCGCAATATAGCCGAACGTTGGGCACGCACAGATATTGGCGGTGACACACAACTCGTTTCTTCTATTGACATGAAACTTTCCGAAGAAAAATTTAAGCATATATTACTTCCAGTCTACATAAGTGCCTATACGTATAAAGGAAAGCGCTATAATTTTTTTGTGAATGGACAATCGGGTAAAATTTCCGGACAGCGACCGTATTCTTTTTGGAAAATTTTCTTTTTTGTGCTTTTTATTCTAGTGGTTTTAGCAACTATTGTTTATTTTATGAATGTATGAGAACATTAGTAATAGGCGATATACACGGTGGACTTCGCGGGTTGGAACAAGTATTACAACGCGTACAACCTAAAACAGAAGACAAATTTATCTTTTTGGGCGATTATGTGGACGGATGGAGTGAAAATGCAGAAACCATTCGGTTTTTGATGGGTTTTGCTGAAAAGCATACCTGCATTTTCCTGCGTGGCAACCACGACGAGTTGCTCTACAACTATTTAAAAGGAAAAGAAATGGCTCCCATGTGGCTGAATCACGGCGGCAAATCCAGCATTAAAAGCTATGCAAACCTTTCCGAAGCCGAGATTGAAGAACACATTCAGTTTCTGGAAACCCTTGAGAATTTCCATATAGATTCCCAAAACCGATGTTATATTCACGCCGGATATACCGATCAGAAAGGCCCGCAATTTGAATACTTTCCAAATATAGTGTATTGGGATAGAACCTTGTGGGAGATGGTTTGTGCGTTAGATGAGAATATTTCAGAAGATAGTGACACCTATCCAAAACGGTTAAAGCTTTTCAACGAAATTTACATAGGTCACACGCCTGTTTTTAGAATAGGAAAAGAGGTGCCTACCAATTTTGCCAACGTATGGAATGTAGATACAGGAGCCGCCTTTAAAGGAAAATTATCGGTGATAGATGCCGATACTAAAGAAATTTGGCAAAGTGACCCTGTTTGGGAGTTGTATCCTGAAGAGGCAGGGAGAAATTAATTAGCCTCCAGCTTAATAGTCACACTTTCTGTAATCACATGACACATATCCTCTGTGAGTTCCACAGTAACAGGACCTGCCATTTTTGTAACAAAACCTTCTTTAGACGCAGTTAAAGTGTAAACCCCCGGGCGCTCTCCGGCTCCCACGTGCGTATCGAACATAAAGTCTAAAGTTTCAGTGTAGGTGCCATCTTGTGCAACTACAGTTACACCACCTGAAATGATAGCTCCTGTAGCAGCGTCTCTTACTTGCACGCTTAAGCCATATACAAATTCTTCGGTGCAGGGTACGGGTTCTTCGGTACCAGTGTCATCGTCTCCACTACAAGCAAAACAGATTGCTACAAAAAATAAAACCAAGAGTTTTTTCATGTAGATAGAACGTTTGGAAGTAGATTAAAGTATTTGAAATTTTGAATAAAAAAAGCTGCCTAAAAAGATACGTAAATTACTATGCCGGGTTGACATTCTCAATACCTTTTTAGACAGCCTCTTAAAGTCTATTCTATTTCAGAATACTACAAATCGAATTTAATCCCCTGTGCAAGAGGCAATTCGTCTGAATAATTTACCGTATTGGTCTGTCTTCTCATATACACTTTCCAGGCATCACTTCCAGACTCACGACCGCCACCGGTTTCTTTTTCACCTCCAAAGGCTCCGCCAATTTCAGCTCCGGAAGTCCCGATATTTACATTGGCAATACCACAGTCACTACCTGCAAACGACAAGAATTTTTCGGCTTCTTTCATTTCGTTTGTCATAATAGCGCTGGATAGTCCTTGCGCCACACCGTTCTGCAATTCAATGGCATTTTCTATATCGCCGCTGTATTTCATTAAGTATAAAATAGGAGCAAATGTTTCATGCTGTACAATTTCAAAACTGTTTTCGGCTTCTATGATGGCTGGTTTTACGTAGCATCCGCTTTCGTAGCCTTCGCCTTCTAAAACACCGCCTTCAACCAATACATTTCCGCCTTCAGCTTTTGCTTTTTCTATGGCTTTTAAATACGTATCTACAGATTCTTTGTCGATTAAGGGTCCAATGTGGTTTTTCTCGTCCAAAGGATTCCCAATTGTCAACTGCTTATATGCTCCCACGATGGCATCTCGTACTTTATCGTATACACTTTCGTGAATAATTAATCTTCTAGTTGAAGTACAACGTTGTCCACACGTTCCAACAGCACCAAATACCGCTCCTGGCACCACTACTTTAAGGTCGGCCGTTGGGGTAATGATAATAGCGTTATTTCCGCCCAGTTCCAGTAAAGATTTTCCAAAACGCTCTGCAACGGTTTTACCAACAATACGTCCCATACGTGTAGAACCAGTTGCTGAAATTAAAGGGATTCTGGTATCCTGCGTCATCCATTCTCCTACTTTATAATCGCCATTAATAATAGACGATATTCCCTCGGGAAGGTTATTATCTTTGAGTACACCTGCTATAATGTTTTGGCAGGCAACGGCACATAGAGGAGCTTTTTCGCTTCCTTTCCACACACATACATCTCCACAAACCCACGCTAGGGCAGTATTCCAGGCCCATACGGCTACAGGAAAGTTAAATGCTGAAATAATACCCACAATACCTAGCGAATGCCATTGCTCACGCATTACGTGTCCCGGTCTTTCTGAAGGGATGGTTTGCCCGTTTAATTGTCTGGAAAGTCCCACGGCAAAATCACAAATGTCTATCATTTCCTGAACCTCACCGTAGCCTTCTTGAAGCGATTTTCCCATCTCATAAGAAACAAGTTTTCCAAGAGGTTCTTTTAACTCACGTAATTTGTTACCAAACTGACGTACAATCTCGCCCCGTTGTGGTGCAGGCATCGCTCTAAATGTCTTAAAAGCATCCTGTGCTGCGTTTATTACCTTATCGTATTCTTCTTTTGTTGTTGTAGTTACTTTTCCAATTAGTGCACCGTCTACAGGAGAGTGAGAAGCTATTTCAGCTCCGCCTGGATACCAGGTATTTCCTGTGGAAGTACCATAATTTACATCCTTTAATCCTAATTGTTTAAGTGCTTTGTCCATTCCAAAATCGGTGGCTACTGTTGACATACTATTTATTTTTTATTTCTTCCGCCAGGGCAGAATCTATTAATTATTGAATATTCAGAAAAATTAGGTGACGAACTATACAGGTTAAATGCTTCTTATTTCAGCACAGCAGCCTTTCTCTTTTTTATATCAATTAAAAAAGTAAAAACGCTGTTTTCAACGCCTTATTTTTCAGGTGCAAAGGTACAGGTTTTTGAAGTGGTAAAAAAGTGAAGGTGGGGAGAAGTTTGTTTGCTGAAATGTAAGGAAATTATGTCCCTTTCAGCTATAAATTAACTACTCCTTCCTAAACGCCGTGGTATTTTTTTCAGAAGGAAACAGCTATTGTATATGAAATATTATACAGTGCTAAAAACGGCGTCTGTTTTTTGTCTGTAAGACCACAAATACTTCCTTCCTTTCAGTTCACTTTTTGATGGTCACATAGTTCGCAGTGTTGGATGATTAGGAGTTTCAATCTTTTAAAACTTAATCTGCCACAAACCTGCTATCTACCTCCATTACCGTCCCACAATTATTGCAGGTTCGAAGTTCCTTACTACCGTAAAAATCTTTAAAATGTTGCAGGAAATCTTTTTCTACATCGTTAAGCGGAAAATATACCTCGTGTAATTTATTGTTACAAGTGTCGCAAAACCATAATAAGCCGTCTTTACCGGCCAGATCCTGGCGCTTTCTTTCTACTACCAGGCCAATAGAACCTGCTTCACGCACGGGAGAATGCGGCACTTTGGCCGGATGGAGATACATGTCTCCAGGTCCCAGTTCCATGGTTCGTTTTTTTCCGTCTTCTTGTATGTGTACCTGGATGTTTCCTTCCAGCTGGTAGAACAATTCTTCGGTTTCGTTATAATGATAATCTTTACGAGCATTGGGACCACCAACAATCATGACGATGTAATCCTCAGCTTCTTTGTAAAGGTTTTTGTTACCAACGGGTGGTTTTAAAAGATCTCGGTTGTCTTCTACCCAGGTATTTAAATTAAAAGGTTTTGAAATAGCCATTGCCGTATAATTATGTGTTTGCATAAAAATACGGCAAATGCTTTACATTTTAAAGAGGAAAAGTAGTTTACTTCTTATAGAATAATTGTGTAAAATAATAATGTCCTTGAGCGTTTTTCATAATTCCGAAACCAGAATGTGTGTATAAACCTTCTATCACACTACGATGAGAAGGGCTATTTAACCATGCGTTTACTACTTTTTCTGGAGAATCGTACCCGTAGGCTACATTTTCACCTACAATAACAGCACCCTGATTTTTTAATGCGCTGGAACGAACACCAAAATTATCATGACTAATTGTTCCTTTATCTATCATGTATTGTGTGTGATCCACAGCGTATGCAGAAGCGTAGGTCTGATCTCTTTGTATACGCGCAAGCCCTAGCGACTCGCGATGGTCGTTTACAAGGTTTAAGATTTCATCGGCCATAGCCCAATCGGTTTCATCGGCCAGGTTTAAATCTATTGAATAGTTTACT
>PANU01000007.1 GCA_002707745.1 Flavobacteriaceae bacterium | reverse complement strand
GGTCTATTTGCCGAAGGTGGTTCTGTACCGGACAACCCCGGTATTAAAAAATTAGCTGAAAAAGCTCCTGAAGTTGTAGAGAAAATGGGTTATGATCCAAACGAAGTTATTTCCGCTTATATGGGCGGACAAATGAACTTTGACGAGGGTGGAAGTGCTCGTCCAATATTTGGGTCTTCTCTTTATAAAGATTTTAAAGATGGTATTAAAATGATATCTGATTATCTTAAAGATTCTTTTGCAGGAACAGCGGGTTTAATTGAAAAACCATATGATGTTATAAGTGAAGGAACGGAATATTTAACTGGATATGACATGCCAAAATTTAAAGAAGCTTTTCCCGATACAGGTAAAAGACTTGAGGATATTCAAAAATTAGAAAAAAAACAAACTGACATTGCAAAGAAAAAAATTGATAATCTTTTTGGAATTTCAAAAGAAGAAGAAGTACCTCCTGCAAAACAAGAAATAATAGACCCAGAAGAGGTTATAGAAAAAATTTCAAATATTAACGTTGAAACAGAACCTTCTGCTTTTGAAGAGTTGTTAGCAAAAGCAAGAGCCGGAAAAGGTGAAGAAGGTGTTAATATTGGTCAAGCTACTCAAGGTCTTTTACAATTAGTACAAGGCGAAGATATTAGAATGGGTAATCAAAATATGCAAGATGCTATTAAAGGTATTGGTGAAAGACAATTACAACAAGATGTCTTGTCAACTAAAAAAGATGATCGAAAGTTTGATGAGCTTGCAACAATTGCTGGTTTAGATTTAAAACAACAAGAAGTTATTGCAAATAAAGAAGTCGCTTTACAAAAATTATTATTAGATACTTATAAAATAAGAGCAGATAAGGTATCTGAATATATAAAAGCTATACCACCTCGAGCCTTTATTGACCCTAGTGGAGCTCTCTTAACTCAGGCAGTTAACCAAATACTGGAAGCTGAAGGACAATTTACAGAAGATAGGACTAATCTTTCTGATGTTGCAAAAGAACAAAATAAAACTATGAAAAGCAAAACTAACGTGCCACTCGTAATAGAAACTGGTAAGTAAATGGCACAGTATCTAAACTACGGAGGCTTTGGAAAATTAAAATTTAGTGACCAAGCAACTCCAGAGGAGATGCAGGCATACGTCGATAAAAATTACAAAGCTATTGAAAATAGATTTAATGTACCCCCAAGCGACGTTTCCGGAAGTTTAGCAAGCTATCTTCCGTTTGATTCTGTTGAACGTGGTTTTAGAGAATTTCAAAAAGCTTTTAATGTTCTTCAACTTAAAGCCGGTGTTAACACACCTGATGAAGCAATATATGACATTCGTCGTTATGAAAATAGAATTAAACAAATTCCTCAAGATGAGGAAGACACTAAAACATTAACAAAAATTGTAAAAGCTAAAGGCATTGGAGAAACGTTTTCCGCTTTAGCAGAGAATCCCGGTGTTCTGCTTCCAGTTATTGGTGAGTCTATTGGACGTTATTTACCCACATTAACTTTAGGTGCGGCTCCCCCGGCTCTTTTAGCTAGAGGAGTTGCAGGTTCTGTTATGTCTGCGGTAGGAACAGGAGCAGGCAGTACCGCAACAGAATATGGAGCATCTTTTATTGATTCTTTAACTGAAGCCGGCATGGATATCGATGATGGTCTAAGTATGATTCAAGCTTTTAACGATCCAAAACTTATGGCAAAAGCACAAGACTTTGCGGTTCGTCGTGGTGTTCCTATCGGAGCTTTTGATGCCCTTGCTTTTGGAACAGCAGGTATTCTTACAAGGGCTGTTAGAGACTCCGGCAAAAAATTATTGGGAAGCAAGCTTGCAACAACATTAGGCACAGGTGCAGGTGAGATTGGTATTGCAGGTTCATTAGGAGCAATGGGAGAGGCAACGGCTCAAGTGTTATCTGAGGGACGTATTACTTCTCCGGGATCTGTGATTTTAGAAGCAGTTGCTGAAGGTCCTATTGGTTTAGTTGAAACATCTTTAAATACACTAAACGATAAATACGAAGTTGATACCGAAGCAGAAGAAACCAATCCCGGGGGTTCTATAAAAAAACCAAAATTAAAGAAAAAATTATTAGCATTACCCGCTCCAAAAGAATTAGAAATGGAACCGGGAGGAAGAGATGTGTTTGAAGTTGAGATAGAAGAAGGTGGTAAAAAAATACCTATGAATGTTGAAGAGGTAAAACGTGTATACAATAATTTATTAAAACAAAGAAGATCGAATAAAAAAATGACTCCTGAACAAAGGTCTAAAAGTTTTAAAACTACAACAGAATTATTTTCATTAATAAATTCTACTACATTTAAAAATGCTGAACGAAGATTTAACTATAAAAAAACTAGTTCTAAAACAGAAGTTAAACAACAAATTAGTTTATCTCCTGAAGAAACTAAAAAAATTAAATCTATAATTAGTGGTAAATTATATAACTATTTAAATCAAAGAGCAGAAGACATGACAAAAGATGGGTTAGGAGGACAATCTCTTGATCCACAAAAAATTAGAAGGGAAGTATTATCAGAATATGAAATACAGTTTTTAGAAGATAACAATATTTTTGGTGAGTCTGATAAATTAGAAGCAGATGTTTATAATGAATTAATTAAACAAAACAAAATTAACGTTGAAACAAGAGTTGATGAAAAAGATGGTCAGAAACAAGTTAAGCCTTTATATTTTACAGTGTCTCCGTTTGATGTCAGTCAAATTGAAAAAGTTAAAAAGGCACAAGACGAGTTCGATGCACAGCCTACAATTAAAGAAAAAATAGTTCCTTCTTCTTTACGTTTTCCTTTTGATTTACAAGTTTTGTCAAAGGTACAACAACTTTTTAAAGATGTTTTTGGAACTCCTGAACAAACACAAAGAACAGGTTCTCTGCAACCGTTATCTTCAACATTAAAAACAGAAACTCCTCAAACTGTAAAAAATTTGTATAACAGTTTAGAAAAATCATTTAACAAATTTAAACAAAATAAATTATTAGATGAAAATCCAGAGGTTAAATATTTATTAGATAGAGTTAAAGATTCTAAAGATTTAAAAGAATTAACAGAACAAGCGATAGCGGAACAAAATACACCGGTTCAAACTAAAATTATTAAAGATCAAAATAATTCGATTCAAGGGTTAGTTCAAAAAATTGCTTTACCCGGTAAAAGTTTTATTAACCCAAGTACCGGAAGGGCTCAAGGAACTCCGGGTCCCGGTTTTGTATATGCAGCAGTTGATAAAGGAAAAGCAAATAACGTTCGACTATTTATGACAGAGCAAGAAGCGGGTGATTATTTAAATAAAACGTTAAAGAAAAGAACAATCGAAATACCTAAAGTTGGTCGTCCGGAGATGCCTAACTTACAACAAGATTTATTTAAAAATATAAGAGAAGAAGTAAAAGCCGCTCCTGATTTAGATGTCATGGATATCCCAGCTCGAAGACTTTTTTTAGTTCAACAATTAATTTCTAATAGTCGTCAACCAGAATTACAGGGACAAGAACCGACAGCCCAACAAGAAAAACCAGCAGTAGATAGTGTTACCGCAGAAAAGATTGTTGAAACAGCTTTAAGTTCTACTCCAGAAATTAATAGTGTTGATTTAGAAAATGATGATATTGATGCAAGAGGTGATCGACCACAAAGTATTCAAGAGACACGTGATGAGCGAACACTCTTTAAAAAAGCCACAGATACATTAAGTTTCTTAGGAAAGTCTTTTGTTGTAGATTTATTTAAACCATGGATTAATAGTTTAAAACAACTCGCTGCAACCAGTAAACCATTAGGTAAAGTTTTAAATGTGTTGGGATTACGAGATCAGATGAGAGGTAGAATAAAAGAACAATTGGACGGTATTTTACAGCCGTGGACAGACCTTAACACAGACGAAGCTGCAAAAGTTTATAGTGTTGCTATATTTGCACGAGCTATGCAAACGAAGATAAATAAAGATTCTCCTTATAGAATATCTGAGAATGAAATATTTATACCGGAAACGGCTTTACGTTCAGACAAAATGGCAGCCGATGATGACTTAACAATTAAAGATTTATTGCCACGATTTTTTCCAATACCTGCTGGGGGTTTACGATTAACCGGTAATGAAGTTAAAGCTTATGATGCTTTATTAGAGATGGGTGAATTTGAAAGAGGTATAATTATTAATCAATCGTATGATTTGTTAAAAGAAAAACTTGACCCAGAAACAAGTGTTCCAATTTTAAATAAAATTGATCCTAAACAATTAAACTCAAAAGAAAATTTAGAAGCAGCAGCAAATCAAATTGAATCATTGTTCATTAACTCAAAAGAAATATCTGATTTAGATACAACAACATTAAAAAGATTTGTAAAACAAATAAGAGGCATTGCTAAAAACTTTGATACAACATATGTGCCTTTATCTAGAAACGGAGATAGTTTTACTTCTGTTACCGAAATGAAGCTAGATACTACACAAAACAAATTAATTAAAAGAACTAGGTTTTGGAGAGCCTATGATACAGCAGATGGTAAGAATAGGGTTGCTGTTGCAAGGGCTAAAAAAGTTGAAGACCAATTAAAACAAATGTTTCCGACTAGCGACACTGTTATGGACCCGGAGACAGGAGAAGCAGTTCAAAGGTATGTACATAGTGGAGTTCAAACAAACAATTTAAAAAACATTTCTAAAAACGTTGGACCAGAGTTTTTTGAATCTTTAGATTCTTTTTTACAATTAGTAAATACAAAAGATGTTAGTAAAGAAAGTAAAGAATTTTTAAAAGACAGGGCTGAAGCTTTACAAAAATCTAAAGGATTACCAAGTTTCTTAACACAAGCTTACATGATTCCGGGTTTTGATGTACAAGATGCTTTAGAATCTTTAGGGCAACATACAAATGCATTTTCAACATGGGATGCAAACTTTGTATTTGAAGATCGATTTAATGAAGTTATATCAAATAAAGACTTTAACACACAAGAAAGAAAGTATGTCGATACTCTAGTTAATTATTTAGACAGAGATCCATATGAGTTTCAAGCATTTAGACAGACTGCTTTTATTTATTATCTAACAGATATTAGTGCTTCAGTAATGAACTTGTTTCAAGGAGTTCCGGGAGCAACTTATATTAGTACCTACTCAGGATTTAGAAAAGCAGGTAAGGGTCAAATTAAAGCAATGAAAGATTTAATAAAAGCTATAAAACCTACAACAAGGTCTGATAATCAATTTGATATGTCAGAATTAAGTAAAATATTTAAAGACATTCCTATCTTTCAAAACCCAGATGCTCTGCTTGCAAGTGTAATTAATCCAAGTAGAACAAATGAATATATAGGAAACCAAACAACAAAGTTTATTAAAGGAACTCGATTAGCTATGGGACCTAAAGGTAGTCCAGCTAAGTTTGAAAGAACAGCTCGTTTAATGGGTTTAATGTTTACGACTTCAGAAATTGGCAATCGTTTAGCAACTTATATCAATAGCTACAGACAAACCATGGATCCTAATGTTTTAAGAAAGGCACTTAAAGTTAATTTAAATGACTCATTGTTTACAGTAAGAATTCAAGACAATTTAAACTTAGACCCAGAAACAGTTTTAGATAACTTTTCAACCATTGAAAAAGATGCTCAACTCATGGAACAACTTAGAGATTTAGTAGCTCAGTCGGCGGTAGAAGAAACACAATTTATATATGGTCGTCATGCTAAACCTCAAATCAGTAGAGGAATTGGAGCTTTATTATTTCAATTTAGTGAATACCCAACCATGATGTTAGAACTTATGAAAAGACTTGCTTTTGATAGAGGACCAGAGGGAAAGGCTGCATTTAAAAAATATATGTTAGCTTTATTAGTTACATCCGGTTTTATGGGATTACCTTTTGTAGCTGATTTTAAAGATTTATATGATTTACTTTCTGGAGGTAATCTTGAACGAGAATACTATGATACGATGGGTGAGGTTTTGCCTCCAAAGATAAATGAACTGTTACTAAGAGGTGCTTCAAGAACATCTGGCATAGATATTGGTGGTCGTGTTGGTTTAGGCACTCATCCAATTTCGGGTGCATTAATCGATATGTTCAGAGGTCAGACTGGTTTAAGTCGAACATCAGTACCGGCTTATAGTATTTTCAAAGGAGTTCTTGATGCTAAGTCTTATGCATCGGTTGATGAAACGGGTTTGGCTGTAGCTTCTCTTTTACCAAAAGTTGCAGGAGCACCTTTAAGAGCGGCCCTTGAATATACTCAAGGATATAAATCAAAAAATGGGAACATGGTTATTCCGCCTGTAGATGCTCAAGGAGAAAGACAGATAACTGGTTATGATACTTTTATGAGGGCTCTTGGTTTTTCGCCTGCCGATATTTCTAGAAAGAGAGAGGCTTTGTGGTTACAAAAATCATTAAAAGATGCCAATGCTCCGTTAAGAGGGCAGTTCTATAGACGATTACAAAAACATATGGGTGATGAACAAAGGGCATTAAGAAATAATGATACGAAAGCATTATATAATGCTAGAAAAGATATCCAAGATGTTTACGATGATCTAAAAGAACATAACGATCAAGCTATAACAAGTAAAAGGTATTACGAGGTTATTGATTTAAAATCTGAAACAATTGAAGATAATTTAATGAATGAATTGTTTGGTGCTTCAGATACTTTAAATAATTTACCAAGTGATGTTAGGTTTGATGCAATAGACCTTGGTAAAAAACTGCCCGGAGGTATTGACTAAATAATAGGCATCTATATACTTCTTTACTATGAAATCAATTCACGTTTTAATAGGCTGGGATGCTAGAGAAATCGATGCTTACAATGTTGCAGAGCATTCATTAATCAGACGTTCATCTATTCCTATCACAGTAACTCCTTTAAAACATAATGAACTCAGAGAACATAAATTATTCTACAGAGAATGGAAGATTGATAAACACAATCAATACTATGATCTGTTAGATAAGGCACCATTTTCTACAGAGTTTAGCCATACTAGATTTTTAGTTCCAGAGATTGCCAGAAGAAATAATTTAAAAGGTTGGGCTATCTTTTGTGATTGTGATTTCTTATGGCTTGACGATATTAAAAACTTAGTAGATCAACTAGATGATGAATACCCGGTTATGTCTGTTCATTTTAATTATGAGTCAGATCAACAATTTAAGATGGACAATAAGATACAAACAAAGTATAACTGTAAACTATGGTCATCACTTATGGCTTTTAATATGGAACATGAAGATAATAAAAGATTAACAGTTGAAGCTGTAAATAAATGGAAAGGTTTAGACCTGCATCAATTCTCATGGCTTACTAGAGGTCCGGAGAGTGTAGGAGAAATTCATCCATTTTGGAATTATGTTCCTGATATAACCGAATACAAAACAAACCAACCAAATGCTGTGCATTTTTCATTAGGAGGCCCTTGGCTACAAGGGTACGAAGAATGTGATTTTAATAAGCAATGGTATCTTGAAAAAACTCACATGGATTCACTTATAACAAAGAGTAGAGCACCATGTCTAAAATTAACGTTGTAACTTCCTTTCGAGGAGATCACTGGAATATTTATGCTAAAGAATGTGTAGACAGTTTTATAAAAAACTGGCCTGAAGACATTAAACTTTATGCTTATTATAATGATTGGCCAGAGGTAGGCCTACAAAACTATGATAAAAAAAGAGTTAAGTTTATTGACCTTACCGATAATGATAATGGCTTATGTAAGTTTTTAGAAACTCATAAAGACAATCCTAACAAATCTAACTGGAGAACAGATGCTAGTCGTTGGGCTTATAAAGTTTATACTGAGTATGACTTTTTTGTTAAGAACCCGCCAAAGGGTGACATAGGTATTTGGTTAGATGCCGACACAGTAACTTATAATAAAATTACACACAAAGAATTATCAGAGTGGCTACCAGAAGGACAAGACATTTGTATCTTAGACCGTACAGCAACCAATTATGCAGAAGCTGGTTTCTTTATGTTAAAGATGAATAGTTTAAATCAAGCTGTCATTGCAGACTTATACGGCACTTGGGACACAGGAGAAGTCTTTAATTACAAAGAATGGCATGATGCTTTTGTCTTAACTCGATTGTTAAAACTACATCAAGCTCATGGTATGAAAATATATAATTTATCTCCTTATTGTGCGGACCTTAATGCTTTTGAATGTTCTCCTTTAGTAAAATATTTGTATCACAACAAAGGTTTATTAAAGTTTAAACAGGAAAAACAACAAGCTGCTAATGTAAATACAGAGGTTCAACATAAACGACCTAACGACAAGAAAAAACCAATTGTTGTAGAGCCTCAAGATTGTATGCCCGTGGAAGAGATTCGCATGAATATAATGACAAACTCAGAACGAATTCCAGCTATGTTAAAAAAATGCAAATGGAATAACGAAGAAGTTGCTATTGTCTCTGCTGGTCCCTCATTAAAAAACGATTTAGAAAACATTAGGCTTGAACAAAATAACGGTGTTAAAATTATATGTGTTAAACATAGTCACAACATGCTTCTTGAAAATGGTATACAACCTTGGGGCTGTACGGTTTTAGATCCTAGACCCTTTCACGAAAAGTCTACTCATGGGTTTGTAAGAAAAGAATTATTAGCTGAACCACATCCTAGTATTAAATACTTTGTAGCTACTATGTCTAATACAGATGTTGTAACTCATCTGCTTGATAAAAAAGCTAATGTTATAGGGTGGGATGCTTATTGTAATGCTATTGAAGGTTGGGATTATTTTAAAGACAGATTGTTAATTACAGGAGGAACCTGTGCGGGTATGAGGTCGATTGGTTTAGTCCATACTCTTGGTTTTAGAACGGTTCATCTTTATGGATTTGATTCGTGTAATGACGGGCCGCCTAAAGATAAAAATGAACTAGGAGAAGACGGTACAAAGAAATGGTTAAAAGTTTCTGTAGGTGAAGACAATAAACCATTTTGGACAACAGGGGAACTTTTAGCTCAAGCTCAAGACTTTGAAAAGTTAATGCAAAATGAAGAAGTTGATTTACAAATTAATGTTCACGGTACTGGTTTGATACCTGCTTTATGGAACGATGGTTTAAATAAAAAGAATAATACAATAACGTATAGGGAATTGTTTGATGAAGAATAAAAAAATAGTTGGAGTGTTTATTAACACAGCTGTACAAGATCCACATTTAAATTGTTTAACAGCTTTCTGTCACGGAATCAGAACAACAACAGATCATCTGGTTTTCTTGTCAAACTCTCCTCATTACATGCAGTGTGATGTAGCTGTTATGTTTGGTTCATGGAAAGATAGGGGCAATCCTCATCATGTTTTAAAAAATAATATACGAGAAAAACATAACGGAGATTTCTTGGTTTTCGAAACACCTTTACTTGGTCGGACAATAACAGAAGATCATAAATATTATAGAGTTGGAAAAAATCATTACATGAATACTCTAGGAGAGTTTAATAATAAAAAAAGTGAGAAACAACGTTGGGGTATTATTAGAACAGATTTAAATATAGAGGTTAAAGAATGGAGAAAAGACGGTAATCATATACTATTTCTTATGCAACTTCCCGGAGATGCTTCTACTTTAGAGATAGATATATTACAATGGTTACAAGATAATATAATTGAATGTCAAAAACATTCTAAACGTTTAATAAAGGTTCGCATGCATCCATTAATTTCTGGTTACGATCTATCAAAGTTTGAAAATTTTATTAAGGAGCAAAAGAATGTTGAGTTGGTTAAAGGAAATACAACAAAGATTGAAGAAGACCTTAAAGATTGTTGGGCAACGGTTAGTTTCACAAGTGGGGGATCAGTGGATAGTGTTCTTGCTGGTGTCCCTGTTATTACACCTAGTAATCTTAACTTTACTTATCCAATCTCTAGCCATAGTTTAAAAGATATTGAGAAACCAAAAATGGAGGATCGTCAACAGCTTCTACAAAATTTAGCTTTTACACAATGGACCGTAACAGAAATGGCTCATGGTTTACCTTGGAAACATTTAATGGAGGACAATGACTGATAAAGAAGATAAAGACGTGGTTGTAAATTTATTTAAAAATGCCAACCCTAAAATTATGTCTAAAGATGCGGCAGCTCAAACACCTAAAGAGGAATATCAAAAGATGGTGGTCGATAGTTTGGAAACAATTAAAAAAGATATCAATACTTTAAAAGCAACAGGTATGATCACAGTATTGATGGATGATGAAGGACCTGTAATTGATTATTTTATAGGCAGTTTAAACCTTACTCAAGCTTACGTTTTGATGGATCAATTAAAGGGTGTTATAATGGATAAACTTAGTGGAGAAAATGTATGATTGCAGATAGTGTAATAGGTGTTGCTGGTAAAATCTTAGACAAGTTTGTCGAAGACAAAGATTTAAAAACGAAGATTAACGGTGAACTTAGAAAACAAACATTAGCCCTTGCTCAAGAACAAGCTAAAGCTAATACAGAACAAGCCAAGCATCCAAGTATATTTGTGTCGGGAGCTAGGCCTGCCATAATGTGGGTGGCTTGTCTTGGTTTATTTACGAATTTTTTTATTCTTCCCCTAGCCGAGTGGGCCTGTGCGATATGGGCCCCCGGCATCACTTTGCCTGATTTACAAACAGAAGAACTTATGTCTTTAGTTATTGCTTTATTGGGGCTTGGTGGCATGAGGTCATTTGAAAAGTCTCGTGGAGTAGCTAGAGACAATCTTAAAAAATAGTATTGTTTATATAAATAACTGTTATTATACTAATCTATAGTGGCTGCGGTCTTAGACAACCAGCACTAATGTTAACCTTTAACAATGGAGTTGATATGTCAAAGTGGACACAACCTAAAATCACTGAAATATCTGTTGGTCTAGAAATCAATAGTTATGCTTGTGCTGAAAAGTAATTGATACAAAAAAAAATCCCTAGAGTCTTACGGTAAACACCTTCCCAACTCTAGGGATTATATTGACGACGTTGTTTCATTTAAGATTATATACTATTTGCAAGCTTGTTCAAGAAATTTATGTATTATAATCATCATATACCCTTATTATATCGTTTTCGTCTAATTTTTCACCGTTCCAAACCTCGAATATCCTTATATGGCCCATAGAGGCTCGTACAGAGTGAATTGTTCTTTTTGGGATATAAACTCTAGCTCCGGGTAACAAATCCCACCACCGGTCTTCTATGAGGACCGTTGCTTGGCCTTCTAGTATTTTCCAGTGCTCTTCTCTAAAATTATGATATTGAACGGACATTGATCGTCCCGGATAGACATGAAGAATTTTTGCTACCATTTTTGGAGTTCTTTTTAATACTCTGTAAGTACCCCAAGGTCGGCAAACAATATCTTCTTTCATAATTATCTAAAAGGTTGTCCCATAAACCAACAAACTAAACTATGACGTGTTCCTTCTGTCACCGCTTTTATTCTATGAAGATTAAAAGAAGGAAACATAATCATATCTCCTTTATTTTTAAAACCTTCTACTGGTTCTATTTTACCATCCATATTTTTAACTTGCAGGATGCCTCCCTTATAATCTTCAAAATTAGATAATTGAATACACATTGATAATTTTCTAATTAATCCGGGATAAGGTCCATCAGGTTCTGGTGGATAAATATCTCTGTGCCATTGATAGTGTTGCCCCTTTTTATATTCTGTAAATTGTGGGCATTGTAAATTAGAAATATCAAACCCATAGTATTCTTTATTTACTTCTGCGGCAATTTCACATAGTTTTGGAACAATCCAATGATCGATAGGATAAAACCTAATTTTCGAGTTTCTATCTTTTTTTAAATCAACTTCCTTCTTCCACATGACACCGGCTAAATGATCATCATATGTTGATGACTCTTCAACCATGGTGTCACAGAGTTTTGTTGGAACAACTTCTGGTAATGTTAGATAAGTTTTATACATCAACTATTTCACAAGCTCCAGCAGTACAAGCTAATGTTTGAGATGACTTTGTAGTGTCTTCTTTTTCATATGTCATTAATTCGTTCCAATTAATTTCATTTGGTTGTTTCTTTTGTAGCTTATCGTAAGTAGCTTTATCAATATCTTCATAGGGTGCTTGTTGATATACATGACCAAAGTTAGGTAAAAAGGAAACTCCTGTTAATTCATCAAAATGCCTCCAACACCAATCGGCAACACCAAGCCACTCATCATCATTAACCGAGATGGTTATACTAGGTTTATGTTCGCACCAATGTTCAGCATAAATTAGCCAATGTTCTAGTTGTTCAATCGCTGTCCTTGAATGTCTGGTTAGACCATAATCTGGTGCTTTTTCTACAAAACTAAATACAGATGTAGAGTCTGGTTTCATTACACAACTTTCGGTCGGTATATTTTGGGATATAAGAAACTGTGTTAATGGATCTTTTTTATCTCCACGAACTCTTCTTATGTAATAATCATTGTGTCTTGCATGAATACCCGAAGCCGCATTAACAAGTTGTGATACAGTGCCCGATGGTTTTACACAAGTAATTGCAGTTGATTGATTAATTTTAAATTTCTTTGCCCACTCTTTGTTAACGGCAATAGATTTATTTTTTAACTTTACTAGCAAATCTTTTAGTGCAGCTTTATTAAAAATGTTACCACTTAATATTTTATGATCCATAATACCTGTTAAAGAAACTCCGAGTAGTCTTTCTTTTTCTGTCGTTTCTTTCCAAGTCTTTCGCAGATATTTAAAAGATGTTAACGTGGCTTGCATCGTTCCAAGAATAGTAGCCGCCGTTACTTTATCTAATAGCTTTTCTTCACTGTCCCCACTTCGTACCACACATTCACTGAGGTTGCACACTTGGTGTGGTCGTAAAATTATCTCTGAACAAGGATTGGTTCCGAACTCAAAATCAGTATCTCTTCGTTTGTTTCTAGAAGCAACTGTTTTGCTTGCTTGTCTGTTAAAGATCCCTCTCTCACCACTACCTGATTTGTAGAGAGACAACCACTCTTCCATAAACACACCAATATTTTCTGGTTTGTTTTGATAAACAGCAGAGTTATTAGATAAGGCACGTTGGCTTTCAACACGATACCATTCTCCAGACTTAGCATCTCTCATCTCTCTATCATTTAAATCTGAAAGGCTAATCATAGCGGATCGTCTTACTCCACCAACAACAACTATTTCTCCAACTTTACACACCAAGTCATGGCATTCGAGAGAAGTGAGTCGTCGTCCTTGTGCTTTAGTAAACACTTCCGTGGCGAAATTAAAGAGGTCGACAAGGGGTCCGGGTCCAGAAGCTCGTCCACCGAATGTGTGAAGCCTTTCTCCAGCTCCTCGTATGTTAGAGATATCCCACTTGGGTATTTGCCCGGCATATAATAATGTAAGGATTTCCCTAAATGCTTTTGCCCAACCAAGCTTAGAATCTCGAACGACAATAGTAGTTTCAGTTGGGTGCATATTATCAGCAACAATAGGCAAATTCTCAATGTACTTTTTTTCAACACTAAACCCCACTCCTGTTCCACACATTAAAACATATAAGATTTCATCAAAAGCTTTTGGATGATCAACCGGGATATAGGAACAATTGTATCCTGCGATGTTTTCTTTTTCCAAAGCTGGTCCTGCGGTCATTAATGCTCTCATTGACGGCATAACTTCTAAATTTAAAACTTTATCTTCTAGATACTTTCTAGTCTTCTTATCTAAAATATATCCACAATTCTTCTCAAGATGCTTTTCAAAAAAATTAAAATATCGTGCAACTGTTTCATGCCATTCTTCTCTTCTATTTTCTTCGGGTAACCATCTGGCATATCTAGATTTGTGGATGAATTGTTGGTATACAGATGGAAGTTCTTTAGTTGTCATGTCGTCTCCTTTTCATTACAATTATATTTCTAATATGAGTTACCGTCATAAATAAATTAAGTAACATCATTATGTATAGTTCTTCTTCCCATGTCCAGACCCACCAAAAGGCTTGAGCACAAAGGCCAATCCAAGGTGCTTTGAGTGATCCGTTACCGTAAAAGTACACTGACAAACAAGCACTTACAGCGGCACAGAATTCTAAAAACGGGAACCCTGATTCTATCATTGTTTTTTTACAAACTCAACTAATCTATTTAAATACCATTGAGCTTTTTGTAAATCCTCAAGTTTTTTGCCTTTGTAATTACATCTCCATGTATATTTAAATATTTGACCACGTAAATATCCTTCATATTCAGTATGAGATAAAGCAGCTTCAATAGCTTCAATACATTCAATACCTTTATCGTTATATTTATAATGGGTTGGGCTGTTTACTGGGTCATTAGTCATCGATTACCTCGTCTACTGTTTTCATATTTAATAATACATTTAATCTTTTTCTCTGAAACTCTGTATTGTCTGGGTCAATAATAAGTTTCTTAGCAAAGGTTCTTACTTGCTGATAATTAAGTCCGGCAAGATCACACACATCAACAAACCAAGAAGCAGTCACTCCGGTTGTTTTGCTAAACCATCGAACAGCTTCTTCTTTAACTTGTGTAAATTCTTTAGAGGTTGGCTCTAGATGACTTGCATCAAGTAGGGCTTGATAAACCACGGCTCTAAACATTGTTCGCTCCCCTTCTCCCTCTTTACTTTCCCCGTTCGCTATACCGTGTGTAGGGTCTAAAGTGATCCGGGTTTTCCCTTGACTTGACGAATAAGTCGGTTGTGTTGATTTCTTTTGCTCGCTCATCTATCCATTCCACCGGTATAAATCTGCCGGCCCATTTAAAATTATTTTTCGTTAGCCAATTACCATAAGTAGTTTTACTGCTTTTGTAAAGTTTTACTTTTGGATTTTGTAATACAAATCGTATATCTAAATCTGGTCTTTGGTCACGAATTAACAAATGCTTCTGTCGATCTTCTTTAGTAAGTTGACCTTTTAATTCAATTATCAATCCATTACTTAAAATAATATCAGGTGTATATGTTTTTTTCAACTCTGGTTGAATATAAGGTATGACTAAACTTTCATATTCATAAGTTACTTTATCATCATCAAGTCTTCCACAAACAGCGGCTTCAAAACCAGAGCGGTAGAAACCGTTTGATTTTCTAAGAATATTCATCTATGGTAAGTCTTCATGTACATTTGGTTCATTTACAACTTGAGTTAACCATCGAGGACCTCTACTATAAATAAATTTTCTTAGACCACCACCCTTGTTCGAGTCTGACCAACAGTCTATTTTGTAAGAACAATAGGAACAACCAATAGCTAGTTTACGGTTACCAGATGCCCCATCTGGTTCATCTTCATAGCATCTCTGAGGTGGCACATCTTTATTCTTTAAATCATTTTGTAATTCTTTAATTCTTTGTCTTGCATTTGGTAGATCTTTTTTATCTGGAACACATAAAGCTAAAGCTCCACTTGTTTTATCAATAGCTAAAAAAGCAAGTTTACTGTTTTTATTTGCTTCTCCATAAGCTGCAATTTGAGCCAAGTACCCAAAGGCATCTGTCTCTTTAGTTAAATCATTTTTTTTAAATTTATTAAATCCAAAACTTGAAGCCGACTTAACATCAATGACCCAATCATCAATAATTGCATCTTGATGACCCTTAACTCCATCAAGTTCTAATGATTTCTGAGAGTCTGTAACTGTATGTCCAGATGTTTTTGCAAGAAGTAAAAGCAAAGCTTCTAGTATATGCCCATATAAAAACTTTATTTTTACATGAGACTGCATGTGTTCTCTAAGTTCTGGTTTATATAAATCATACCATAGTTGACGGCTTGGTTTACCGAGACTAGACATACGAAGTCCTCGACTTCCTTGCCTGTTTTCTGAAAGAGCGGTAATGACGGATTCGCTTATATTATCGGTAAATTCTTTTATGTCTCTTTGATTGGGTATTTTTTTATTACCGTCCTCAAACAAATTATAAATGTCTTTTACCAGAGAATGTATTTTTGAACCCGTCATCCGCCTATAGTTTAAAAGTTAATGTTTTCGTCTAATGAGTCTTTTGCTAGTGTCTTAACTTGTTCTTCAATACCCTTTAGTGATGGAGTCACATATCCATTAGCTTCTGCAAGCTCATCTATATTACCATCTGGCGAGTACTCAAGCAACTTAGTTACTTGAACTGCTTTTAAAGACATTCCAACCCCTTTATTGCCGGCAACATTATAATCATACGTATCAAAAAGAACATTAACACTAGATCCGTTACCAATTAAGATATCGGGACTAATAGGATTTTTCTTAGCATCAACGACTCTTGGTGAAGAGTTTTTGGTACCATCCTTTCGTGTATATTTTCTTTTAATTGTAATAAAATCATTACGTTCATCATCTTTGTTTTTCACTTTCGTGATTAAACCTAGTTTTTTTAACGATTCTTTTGTTTTAGCATCAACTGTTACATCGATTGAAAAGACTCCGTCTTCGTTATATTGATCGTAATGTGGTTGGTGGACTTTTGCCCAACTGCAAGTGCCTGAAATTACTGGCATATTTTCTCCTTGTTAAAAGTTGTTAAAATTAAACGTTCCCTAAATAAATAGAGAACATTTGTGACATTATAGTATGTTTTTATTTGTGTCAACATATTATAATACTTAGTGAGTCTGATCCCAAGCTGTGCCAACAGAAAATTCAGAATCTAACGGACATCGTATAGATAATTGATTTTCTACTTCTTTCATAGCTTGTTTTGTAATCAGACCAAATTCTTCCGCATGATCCTTTCTTACCTCAAACTGAACTTCGTCATGTATATTAGCAACAGGATGTGCTTCTAGTTTACTATGTTCTACCTTATCAATAATATTAATTAACCATTGTTTACATATAATCGCACCACATCCTTGTAGTAAAGTATTTAAACTTGCATGTATAGAGCGAGAGAGAAGTATTCTTTTATCAATAGCAATCAATTGATATTCCCCGGTTTGTCTTTTACGTTCTCTTAATAACTTGTTTAAAGTATTGGTTAGTTGTCTCATGCCATCAACTTTATTAATATATCTTTTACGTGAAAGTTCTCCGGCTTCTGCATCTTTACCAAATATCTCACCAAGTTTCTTATCTCCGGCTCCGTATAAAAAAGCATAAATCCAAGTCTTTGCCGTATTTCTGTCTGGCAAACCTACAATATTCTGATTATAGGTATGCACATCTCCATCTACAACTTGTTCTGTAAACTGCTTATTGTTTAGATAATGTGCAAAGCATCTTAACTCTAATGATGAAGCATCACTACCTACTAAACAATATTTATCTGGGTTCTCTATTGTCCATACCGATCTGCATTCTTTTCCATACGGTGAATAGCTAGCCGGAATCTGGGCCATGTTAGGGCCATAATGACTCATGCGGCCTGTTACACACCCAAGAGTAATTACTCTACCATGTACTCTACTATCTGAACTTACTGCTTTTAACCATGAACTAATTTGTGAAACTCTTTTTTGATATAGTAAATATTGATTTAATTTTTTTGCTTCGGGATAAGGTAAATCTTTTAAAACTCCCTCATCGACAATAGGTCGTCCAGTAGGTGTAAAAAGTTTTGGTTCCCATTTAAATTGAGATATAAGTCTATCTGAAATTTGTTTTCTAGAATTTGGATTGAATTTATCTACATGATCATTAATTCTTCTGCCCGTTGTTTTATGGTATCGGGGAGTACTTACTGTAGGAAAAATAGCCTCTAACTCTTGTTCAATATCTTCTGCTTTTGTCTTTAACTCCTCTAGTAAATCGTTAGACTTAGCCACGTTAAGATAAAAACCTTTCTGTTCTTGTTGATCTATTATTCTTCTTATTCTATGTTCAAGCCTAACACTTTCTTTACTAAACCTACTTATTTTAGGAGTGAGATGTAACAATATCTTTCGGGTAAGATTAACATCTTGACGACAATATTTAAGCATCTCTTCTGAATATTCAGTAAAGTCTTTGAACTGTAGTTTACCAGAACCTTTAAGTCTTCTGCCCCAAGCTTTTAAACTATGCCCTCCATCTCTATGTGCATTAGTCATTTGAGAAATAAGCAAAGTGTCTATTATTTTATCTAGTGATATTGTAATACCTAGTAACTTTTCTAGAACTGGTGCATCAAAACTGATACCATTGTGCATAATATAAGTTCTGTTTTGATTGTGCCATTGTTTAAATTCTTCACATCCTTGTTCTTGTATAAAGTCTTTAAACTCCCCGGTTTCATAATCTTGTATACAAATACAATGAATGATCTTTGCATCAAGACTATCTGTTTCTATATCTAATACAACTTTATCAAACTTGGAATCCATCTCTTACCTCCTTAAAATCACTATCATCATCTGCTCCCGATCGTGGATTAGGAATCTCTCTCAACCTACCAGATTGTTTATCCCATTGTAGCCAACAACATGGGCCTGTCTCTCCACTAAATCTATTCTTTAAGATACGAACTGTTG
>PANU01000006.1 GCA_002707745.1 Flavobacteriaceae bacterium | reverse complement strand
TGCCGACTTCCATCTTATCACCCCTAAAATGTTGGTAAAGGAAGGAGCGAAAATTCAAGCGGGAGAAATTATCTTCTATTCAAAAGACAACGACAACATAAAATTTGCATCGCCAGTAAGCGGTACGTTAACTGCTATTGAGCGTGGTGCAAAGCGTGTAATTACCCGTTTGCTGATTGAGGCTGAAACGCAAGATACATTTGTAAATCACGAAATCATAAATGTGGAAACTGCAAATGCTGAAACCCTCAAAAGTCATTTGCTGGCTACAGGGTGTTGGCCGTTTGTTAAGCAACGTCCCTATGATGTAATTGCAAACCCGGAAATAGCACCAAAAGCTATTTTTATTTCAGGCTACACTACAGCTCCATTGGCAGCAGATCTCGATTTTACTTTAAAAGGAAAAGAGACTGAATTACAGGCAGCAGTTACGGCCTTGAGCAAATTAACAGAAGGTAGTGTACACATTGGAATAGGTAGTGAATGGAGTTCGCCACTTAAAGATTTGGATAATGCTGTGTTGCATTCGGTTAAAGGGCAGCACCCTGCTGGAAATGTAGGAACGCAAATAGCAATGCTGGATCCAATTAACAAAGGCGAAACCGTTTGGACTGTTGCAGCACAGGACTTAGTAATTATAGGAGAATTATTGCTTACAGGAAAGTTTAATGCTGAAAGAATTGTTGCTTTAGCAGGATCTTCAGTAAAAACACCTAAATATTACACTACCAAGATAGGAGCAGAAGTTTCAACATTTGTGTATGATAGTGGATTAAACGAAGAAAATATTCGTGTGATTAGTGGCAATGTATTATCCGGAACACAAATTTCACCAAAACAACATTTAGGGTATTATGCAAACACTGTAACCGTAATACCTGAAGGGGATGATTACGAGTTCTTTGGATGGAACAAACCTGTTTTTGATAAAATTTCACCCTCCAGGGCATTAACCTTTTCATGGTTAGCTCCAAAGAAAAAGTATGAGTTGGATACCAATACCAATGGAGAGCACAGAGCTTTTGTGGTAACAGGTAATTACGAAGAGGTGTTTCCGCTGGATATTTATCCGTTGCAAATTTTAAAAGCCTGTATGGTTCAGGACCTGGACGCTATGGAAGCTTTGGGAATGTATGAAGTAGCACCAGAAGATTTTGCATTGACAGAATTTATCTGCGTGTCTAAACAACCGCACCAGCAAATTATTAGAAACGGGCTGGACTTAATGTATAAAGAAATTGGATAATTATTCATTTTTAAAAAAATGAAAAATACATAGTATATGGGATTGAAGCAAAAATTACATACGCTCAAAGAAAAATACAAAGGCACAAAAATGGCTCCTGCGTTTAACGCATTACATACCTTTTTGTACTTGCCAAACGAAACTACGCATAACGGGACACATGTAAAAGCTGCAGACGACCTGAAGCGTACCATGAATACTGTAATCATGGCGTTACTACCGTGTTTGATCTTTGGGATTTTTAACGGTGGGTACCAGCACCATCTGGCTATTGGAGAAATTGAACAAGTAACCAGTTTTTTTGATGCAACTTTTTGGTCCTGGGATAACTTTGTTGTAGGTGCCTGGAAAATTATTCCTCTTGTGTTGGTTTCATACGGAGTAGGACTATTAATAGAATTTATTTTTGCCATTATAAAAGGGCACGAAGTGGAAGAAGGATACCTGGTAACAGGAATGTTAGTGCCCCTTATTGTGCCTATTGATATTCCGTTATGGATGTTGACCATTGCCGTAATCTTCGGGGTGGTAATTGGAAAAGAAGTTTTTGGGGGTACCGGAATGAATATCCTGAATCCTGCCTTAACCATACGTGCTTTCTTATTCTTTGCCTATCCTACCTGGATGAGTGGAGATAAAGTTTGGGTACACGGCGCTGTAGACAGAGCAAAAGAAATGGCTGCCGGAGCCGATGTGGATGCAATATCCGGAGAAACTATATTGGGGAGTCTGGCACAAAATAAAGCGCACGCCTACGATTTGTGGGATATGTTTTTAGGATTTATCCCAGGTTCGGTTGGTGAAACCTCTACCTTACTTATTTTATTAGGCGGATTGTTTTTAATTTTCACCAAAATTGGAAGCTGGCGTATTATGTTATCTTCCGTTATTGGAGCCTTGGTAATGGGGCTTATCTTTAATGGGGTTGTTTCGCAAGAATGGATTTCTGAGAGCAGTAAGTTTTTCAGTTTAATGGATGTACCTTTCTGGCAACATCTTATTATTGGTGGACTGGCTTTTGGTATTGTGTATATGGCAACCGACCCTGTAACTGCGTCACAAACCAACAAGGGAAAATGGATTTACGGACTCTTAATTGGTTTTATTTCAGTATTAATTAGAGTATTTAATCCTGCGTATCCTGAAGGTGTTATGTTGGCAATTCTGTTAATGAATGTATTTGCGCCAACCATAGACCATTACGTGATACAAGGAAATGTAAAGAGAAGAGCAAAACGTCTTAAAGCTAAAACAGCATAATTATGGCAATTAACACAGATAAAAATAGTTATACCATCATTTTTGCCGTCATTATGGTGGTAGTTGTAGGTTCTTTGTTGGCAGGTTTTGCCAGTGGATTAAAACCTATGATTAAGGCAAATGAAAAGTTTGAAAAGCAACAGAACATTCTGTATGCTATGAACGTAAACGATAACGAAGGTGATGGCGATGTGGTTTTTATCCCTACCGACAGAGTTGAGGAAGAATTTAATAAGTACATTACTAAACAGCTGGTAATACAGGGCGATGAGGTTACTGAAAATGATGAAGCCTACTTAATAGACCTAAAAAAAGAAGAGACCAAAGCAAAAGATGACGCTTATGAACGTAAGTTGCCACTTTTTGTAGGTGAAAAGGATGGGAAAGAAGTATATGTAATTCCAGTACGAGGAAAAGGACTCTGGGATGCTATCTGGGGTTTTGTTGCCGTCGATAAATCTATGACCATACAGGGAGTATATTTTGATCATAAAGGAGAAACCCCGGGGTTAGGAGCTGAAATTAAGCAACGGTACTTTATGGACGATTTCACGGGAGAGAGTTTCCTAAATGGAAATGAGTTTGAAGGTATTAGTGTTGCCAAAGGAAATAACGACCCTAAAAACACCGATACTTCAGACAATGAAGTGGATGCGCTTGCAGGAGCTACAATTACGGGAGATGGTGTTTCAGCAATGTTGAGAAAAGATATTAAAATGTACGTACCGTACTTTCAATCATTAAATAAATAAGATATGGGATTACTTTCAAAAAAAGATAGAAAACTTATCCTGGATCCTTTAGCAGATGACAACCCAATTACTATCCAGGTACTAGGAATTTGTTCTGCTTTGGCAATTACTGCGCAATTAAAGCCATCTATTGTAATGGCAATTTCAGTAGTATTTGTACTGGGCATTGGGAACGTTGTTATTTCGTTAATGCGAAATATTATTCCTTCAAAAATCAGGATTATTGTACAGCTAATTGTTGTTGCTACGCTAGTAATTATTGTAGACCAGGTGCTGAAGGCATTTGCTTATACACTAAGTAAAGAACTTTCAGTATTTATTGGGTTAATTATTACCAATTGTATTATTATGGGGCGTTTTGAAGCTTTTGCTTTGGGTAATGGCCCGTGGAAATCGTTTCTGGACGGAATTGGTAATGCAGCAGGATATGGAGTGATATTGATTATTGTAGGCTTCTTCCGTGAGTTATTAGGAAGCGGAACCTTGTTTGGCTTTAAAGTGTTAGGAGACTCGGTAGAAAAAACTGGGTTGTACGCCATAGGTTATGAAAATAACGGGTTTATGGTGCTACCTCCTATGGCATTAATTGTAGTGGGAATTATTATCTGGGTACAACGTAGCCGTAACAAAGCATTAATAGAAGAAAATTAATAATTCGGAATTCCGAATTTATAATTGAAAAACATATGGAACACTTAGAATTATTTTTCAAATCCATCTTCGTAGATAATATGGTATTTGCATACTTTTTAGGTATGTGTTCTTACCTGGCAGTATCTAAGAAAGTGAGCACAGCTGTAGGTTTAGGAGCTGCTGTAATCTTTGTATTAACGGTAACGGTACCTTTAAACTGGTTGTTGGATCAATACATATTACGGGAAGGAGCTTTAACGAGGTTAGGGGAAGAGTTTGCAGACTATGATTTAAGCTTCTTATAATTCATCTTATTTATTGCTACTATTGCTACAATGGTACAATTAGTAGAAATAATTGTGGAGAAATTCTCACCATCATTATACAATTCATTAGGTATTTTCTTGCCGTTAATCGCGGTAAACTGTGCCATCCTGGGAGGATCGTTGTTTATGCAGTCCAGAGATATTGCATCGTTTGATCTAGCTTTAAATTATGGTTTTAGCTCTGGAATTGGTTGGTTTTTAGCTATTGTTGCCATTGCAGCTATTCGTGAAAAAATTAGATACAGCAATGTTCCTGCCCCGTTAAGAGGGTTGGGTATTACTTTTATCATTACAGGATTAATGGCCATTGGTTTTATGAGTTTTGGAGGTATGTTAACTGGAGGAGATGAAGAAACTCCCTCCTTAGATACCAATAGCGAAAATATAGGTGTTGAAACACAAGACGAGAAGAAAAATAATATTGAAAAAGAAACCGCTCAGGTTGAAGTTTCAGAACTAACACAGCAATAAGTATGTTTTTAGCAGCAAGTACACTAGGAGTTGTAGCAGCCACCGTCGTTGCCTTTTTGGTATTGACACTTTTATTAGTGGCGCTTTTGTTATTTACAAAGCAAAAATTATCTCCATCGGGTCCGGTAACAATTACCATAAATGATGAGAAGAAAATTGAAGTAGAAAGTGGCGGTACATTACTTTCAACATTGGGTAGTAATAAAATTTTCTTACCCTCGGCATGTGGTGGTGGTGGAACCTGTATTCAGTGTGAATGTCACGTTCTGGAAGGTGGAGGAGAGGCTTTGCCTACAGAGACGCCACACTTCAGCAGAAAAGAACTAAAAGAAGGTGCACGTTTATCATGCCAGGTAAAAGTAAAACAGGATATGAATATTCATATACCTGAAGAAGTCTTCGGAATTAAAAAATGGGATGCTACTGTTGTTAGAAATTATAACGTTGCTTCCTTTATTAAGGAATTTGTAGTTGAAATTCCAGAAGATATGAATTACAAAGCTGGTGGATATATCCAGATTGAAATTCCAGAATGTGAAGTAAAATACGAAAATATAGACATTACTGCACACCCCGAAGAGCACGATACACCGGACAAATTTAAGGCAGAGTGGGATAAATTTGGTTTATGGCCATTAGTGATGAAAAACACGGAAACGGTGGAAAGAGCGTATTCAATGGCCTCTTATCCAGCCGAAGGTCGTGAGATTATGTTAAACGTGCGTATAGCTACACCACCATGGGATAGAGCAAAAAACCAATGGATGCAAGTAAACCCAGGGATTGCTTCCTCTTATATCTTTAACTTAAAGAAAGGAGATAAATGCGTTATTTCCGGTCCTTATGGAGAGTTCTTTATCAATCCTTCAGAATCTGAAATGTTATATGTAGGGGGTGGAGCAGGAATGGCACCCATGCGTTCACACTTATATCATTTATTCAAAACCCTAAAAACCGGTAGAAAAGTAACCTATTGGTATGGAGGGCGTTCTAAAAGAGAATTGTTTTATCTAGATCACTTTCAGCAACTTGAAGATGAATTTCCTAATTTTAAATTCTATTTAGCACTTTCTGAACCTATGGAAGAGGATAACTGGAAGGTTAAAGAAAACATAGATGCCCCAGGAGATGGTTTTGTTGGATTTATTCACCAGGTGGTAATAGATAACTATCTAAACCACCATGAATCTCCTGAAGATATTGAATTGTATTTCTGTGGGCCACCATTAATGAACCAGGCCGTTCAGAAAATGGGCGAAGACTTCGGAATTCCCGATGAACACATCAGGTTTGATGACTTTGGAGGATAAATAAGCCTAATTAATTACTTAAAAACCGTTCTTAAATTAAGAGCGGTTTTTTTTATGCCTTTGGTTGAAGAATTGATTTTTAAATATTTATAAGCTAACTTTATATGATTTAGCTGTATTTTTGAAAACAGTAAACCACACAAATCCTGTTAATTACATCAATTTCCTACTTATGAAAAAATTAATACAATTTTCTTTGTTCTTAGTTTTTAGTCTTTGTTTAGTAGTGTTCTCTGTGAATGTTAATTCAAATAAACTGGAATCTTTTAAGAAAGATGAGCAATCTATCCAGTCCCAAATAACGACAGAGGAAGCCGATAAAATTATCAAGGAAATAGCGGTCTCCATGCTAACACCGCATTTGCAAAAATCGTTTCTGCAAGCTGTAGAATCAGTAAATTATGGTCCTGAAAATTTCTTAGGCTTCCCAGCAACCTGTTTTGCTCCAGATACAGATCAGGCTGCAATAGACGCGTTTTACGAAGAGAGAACTGCACTGGCTAATAGTTTAGGCATATCAGATTTTAGATTTAATATTGGTAACCGCTGGGGAACTACTGCAACAAACGGAGGAGGTTTGGGACAAGGAGATCTTACTACACTTACGTGGAGCTATGTTGCAGACGGGACACCAATTGGAAATGGTGGTTGCGGTGTTCCCGGAGAAAGTGGGAACAGTAATTTTATTGCCTTTTTTAATGGAATATACGGAGGTCCTACCACCCCTGGAGATTATACTACTGCACCCTGGCATAATGTTTTTGTTGGAATGTTTAATTCCTGGACAAATGCGAGTGGATTAATATTTGTGTATGAGCCTAATGATGACGGAGCAACAGTGGTTTCTGGCGGTCCTGGAATAACAGGAATACGTGGAGATTTCCGTATCTCAGGTCGCGCACTTGATGGAAATAGTAATGTTTTAGCATGTAATTATTTTCCTAATAACGGAGATATGATTATAGATACGTCGGACAATTTTTTTGCCAATAACCCTGGTGTTGGAACGACTAATGTATTAACTCACGAAATTGGTCACGGATTGGGTATTCAACATGTATGCCCAATAGAACAAACCAAATTAATGGAACCTTTTGTTACTGTTGCTTTTAACGGGCCTCAGGAAGATGATGTGCTGGCTACAAACAGGCATTATGGTGATCCAAATAGCGGTAACGATACGCCTGCTTTGGCTACTTTTCTGGGTATTAGTAATACCTCTGTTTCTTATTCTATTTCACAAAGCAGTATAGATGATACTAGTGATGTGGATTATTTTTCATTTACAACAGGTACCTCAACTGTGCTTTCAGGAACGTTAATGCCAACAGGTTCTACCTATTTAAGTGGAGTGCAAAATGCCAATGGTAGCTGTAGTGCAGGTACTAATTTTAATGCCCTCACAGTTTCAGATTTAAGGTTTGAAGTACTGGATACCGACGGAACAACCATTCTGGCAACAGCAGATATAAATGGTCCCGGAGCAAATGAAACCCTCACCAATATTAATTTACCTGCACCAGGAACGTATTATATACGAGTGAGACAGCAAGGGGCTGCAGTAAACAATGTACAAATGTACAATCTTGACTTTTCTTTAGTCGCACCTCCTGCATTCAATAATGATGTTGCTGTTACGGCCATACTTGAACCTACAGAACTTGAAACAGGGCTTACAAATGCAGAACAATTGCAAATTACGATTACTAATTTTGGAGCACTCGATCAAACAGGTATTCCTTACGAAGTAGAAATTAACGGAGCAATCGTTGCTACGGAAACATACGCCCCAATGTTAGCAAGCGCAAGTTCGGTAAATGTCACAGTACCAACTCCGGTAGATTTAGCTGCTTTTACCACCTATAATATTTGTGTAAGAACCCTCTTGCCTTCCGATGAAAATACCGCAAATAATGAAACTTGTAAAACCACACTTCATCTTAATTGCATACCTACAACTACCTTAGGTTGCAACCAGGATGGTATAAAACAATTT
The DNA here is from genome assembly GCA_002707745.1 of Flavobacteriaceae bacterium. Lineage (GTDB taxonomy): Bacteria > Bacteroidota > Bacteroidia > Flavobacteriales > Flavobacteriaceae > Marinirhabdus. Next base: position 5,857 of record PANU01000006.1, on the reverse strand, counting down.
GTATTGGGTACTATAAATGTTGATGATGGCGCACAAGGCTGTAATACAGATCCTGGTATGCCAGCTGGATATTCTAACAGAACAGATTTAATAACAGATCTGGATAGCAACTTAGGTTTTAATGTACATACATTGCAAGCATCCACTCAATGGGGAGGAAATGAGCGGATTAAAGTATGGATTGATTTTAATGAAAACGGACTTTTTACAGATGCTGGAGAAGAAGTGCTTAACGAGCCTTTTACGGTAGCAATTGGAAATTTGGAAAGCTTTACTATAACCATTCCTCCTGGAACTACATTAGGAACAAAATTGTTAAGAGCAAGAGCATTTGATGCAGCAGAAGACCCTATTAATACAGGTCCTTGCGACGATATTAATTATGGTGAAACACAAGACTATACAGTCAATATTATAGATTCTAGCATTGCTTGTACCGGGGCAACAAGCACATGGAATGGAACTGCCTGGAGCCCAGCTGCCCCCACCAATATTGATATTGCGATTATTAACGGAAATTACGATACTGGTACCAATGGGGTTATAGAAGCCTGTGAACTTAATATTAGCGACAATCAAACCCTTACTGTAGAAGCTGGAGATTATATTCGGGTACAAAATAATATATTTGTAGATGGCACCCTTCTGGTAGCACACACTGCAAATGTTGTACAAGTAGAGGCCAATGCAGTAGTGGTTAAAAATGCGGGTACTGGCGCTGTTATAAATGTAGAAATTACTACTCCAGTGCTTCAGCAACGTGATTTTATGGTAATGGGTAGCCCAATGGATACTGAATCCCGTAATGGAGTGTTTAACAGTGCTTTTTTGGTACTGGACCATACTCCTAATAATTTTAACCCTAATACACATCCAAATATTCCACAAGGCGCAACCAATTTTAGCGATCTTGAAGGAGATTTCTGGAATGCCTATACTGGTACTATAAATGTGGGAGAAGGCTATATTATACGTCCGCAGATGGGCTATGGTGACCCTGCAAATGTAGCCTATGATATGACTTATGCGCAAGGTACCCTTACAAACGGAACCGTGATAAAATCCACGATATACGATGCAACAAACAGTCCCGCAGGCACACCTAATATGTATGCTAATCCATATCCAAGTGCAATAGATGCAAACCAGTTTATTCAGGATAATGGCTTAAATGCACTTTATTTCTGGGAACATCTTACACCTCCAAGTGTTATTGTACCTGGAGAAGGACTTAAGTTTGATATGGACGATGTTTCCATTCGTAATTTTGGGGGTGGAGTAGCAGCAAATAATGATAACCCGGCTAATATACCAAATGGTGTTATCTCTACTGCACAAGGTTTTGCAATTAAAGCAACTGCGAATGGTTCGGTGAGTTTTACAAATAGTATGCGCCTTACTACCGGCAATACCACATTACGTAACAATGAAGACCAGATAGACCGTTTGTGGCTGCGCGTTGAAAGCGATGCATACGAATTGGCCAATAATTTGATGATTGGCTTTAATCCACAAGCTACAGCTGGAATGGACACAGGATATGACACAGACCGACTTGCCTGTAGCGTGTCTATTTATTCGCACCTGGAATCCGGTGCTCAACGTTTGGCTATTCAAACCCGTGAAGCTTTTAGTGACGCTATTAAAATTCCTGTAGGTTTTTCAACTCTTGTTGAAGAAGAAACAAGTTATACCATAAGCTTGTCTAATTTTGAAGGAGCTAATTTAGCAGATAGATCAATTTATATTTATGATAATATCTTAAATATACTTACCGATCTTACGCAGGAGGATTATACGTTTTCGAGTAACAAATCCAACCAAGATCTAAGGTTTACGGTGGTCTTTGAACACGATGAAGAAGTATTAGGTAACAACGCACCATCGCTTGAAAACATTGCGTTGTACCCCAACCCTACAAATGGAATATTGAATATTATAAGTACAAGTGTTCAATTAAAAGAGATAAAGGTTTACGATGTATTGGGAAGGGAAATTATCTACAAAAACCTGAACAATGTCCAGGGATACCAACTGGATATGTCTGCTTTAAAATCTGCAGTGTATTTCGTAGCGATTACAACACCGCAGGGTAGCATACTAAAACGTATTGTAAAGAAGTAATAAAAGCATAGTGTAATATAAATGAGGCTGTCTAAAAAGTGTGCTCATATGGTCAAACTGAGCTTGTCGAAGTTTTAAAAATATTGATAATCAATACATTTCGACAGGAGCAATGTGGCAAATTCCTGATTTTGACACTCTTTAGACAGCCTCTTTGCTTCTATTTTGTTTTACGAATGTTTAGAGGCCAAAAGTTGATTTTACTTTTTCTATATAGTCTAATTTTTCCCAAGTAAATAATTCTACATCCAACGTTTTGCTTTCCGCATTTGGAATATCAAAGGTTTTTGTAACTACTTCATTTTTTCTTCCCATATGTCCGTACGCAGCAGTTTCAGAATACATAGGCTGGCGAAGTTTTAAGCGTTTTTCTATTGCAGCTGGGCGCATATCAAAAATGCTGGATACCTTTTTAGCTATCTCCCCATCGGTCATATTCACTTTACTGGTTCCATAGGTGTCTACAAAAATAGCCATAGGTTCTACCACCCCAATAGCGTAACTTACTTGCACCAAAATTTCATCTGCAACTCCTGCAGCGACCATATTTTTTGCAATGTGTCTGGTTGCATACGCTGCAGAACGATCTACTTTACTAGGGTCTTTTCCGCTAAATGCACCTCCGCCGTGAGCTCCTTTTCCTCCATAGGTATCTACAATGATTTTTCTACCGGTAAGTCCTGTATCCCCATGCGGTCCTCCAATTACAAACTTTCCTGTTGGATTAATATGGTACGTAATATCATTTGTAAATAAAGCAGCAATTTCCGGCTTTAATTGTGCTGTGACGCGAGGAATTAAAATAGTTACAATATCGTTTTTAATTTTAGCCAACATTGCAGTATCATCACTATCAAACTCGTCGTGCTGTGTAGAAATTACTATAGAATCTATCCTGACCGGAGTATTGTCATTGTTGTATTCTATAGTTACCTGGCTTTTAGAATCGGGGCGCAGGTATTTAATTTCGTTTTCTTCACGACGTAGTGCAGCAAGTTCTTTTAATAACCGGTGCGAAAGATCCAAGGCCAGAGGCATGTAATCTTCAGTTTCCTTAGTAGCATACCCAAACATCATCCCTTGGTCACCAGCACCTTGTTCTTCTTTATTGGCACGATCTACCCCACGGTTAATATCGTCGCTCTGTTCATGAATAGCAGAAAGTACACCACAGGAGTTTCCATCAAATTGATACTCACCTTTCGTATATCCAATTTTATTAATAACATCACGAGCAATTTTTTGAACATCCAAATATACTGTGCTTTTTACTTCACCAGCCAACACTACTTGCCCGGTAGTTACCAGTGTCTCGCAAGCCACTTTGCTTTGAGGGTCAAATGCTAAAAAATTATCTATTAAAGCATCGCTTATTTGGTCTGCTACTTTGTCTGGGTGTCCTTCAGAAACACTTTCTGAAGTAAATAAATACGCCATTCCTTATATTTTTTAATTTTGAAAATAGTGGTCGAGGGCGATTTGACGAAAACGTCGAAGGTAGTTCACACTGCCTTTAGCATTTTTATTCTGAAATTTTAAACTTTCAGAAGAGGTTGCAATCAGTCAAATCTTTCCTCTAATTGGATGCAAATGTACAACAACAATTACAATTACAAAATATTCTATTGCTTTTGTAATATGGCTTTTTGGATAGTAGTGGGGTAGTAAATAAATTTTGTTTTGTCTTCATTGTGTGCATACATCATCAGGTTTTTACTTTTTCGGGTAACAGTACCTGCAAACAGCATCGCTTTACGTTCAAATTTTATATAAGTAAGGTGTCAGTTGTTTCAAATAAAATGTATATACTGTTGTTTACTACAACGATAGCTAAAATAATTGTCTTAACTTCCTCTACAACATCGTGCCCTTTTTAGCTGTTTTTTTTAATTAAATAATACGCTCTTACTTGTTGGTTTTACCTTTGTCATACACTAAAGTGTACTAGAGAATCTGCTGCCGGAACATGAAACTCCATCGGGATTTTTTCATTTTCATTTTCAGAATAAATAGTAATCGTTCCTAAATACATTTCCAGAAAATTGTGTGGAAAATTCAACGTTTCAGTGGGTTGCCCACGAGCTACTATGCCCTTTTAAAAAACAAAAAAATAAAAATGCATATAGGAAATTAATTTTTATAACTTCTAGTTTCATAATTTTACACAACTAAGATATAGTATAGATTTTAACCTTGTCGAAGTATAAATACAGTATAAAATGAAAGTAACACTTGAAAGAAAAAACGATGCCTATTGGTTTCATGGAACTGGAAAAAATCCTGTACCCATCCCTGTGGACAATGGTGAAAATGGTGCCAGTCCCATGGAATTACTGTTAATGAGTGTTGGTGGTTGTAGTGCAGTGGATATTGTTACTATTCTTACCAAACAAAAACAAGAGATTACCAGCTATAAAATAGAGGTGACAGGTGAGCGTAAGGAAGTTGCACAAGCAAAACCTTTTGCAGCCATGCATGTAAACATTTACTTAGACGGAAAAATAATTCCTGCAAGAGCAAAAAAAGCAGCAGACCTTAGTTTTCAAAAATATTGTTCAGTATCTTTAACGTTAGAGCCACAGGTGCCTATTACCTATGATGTACATGTAAATGGTGAAAAAATAGATTAATGTTATCCAGAAAAACTAAATACGGACTAAAAGCACTTTCATATCTCGCTAAGGAAAATAGTCAGGATCCTGTGCAAATTATAGTAATTTCTGAAGCTGAAAATATCTCGCAGAAGTTTTTGGAAAGTATCCTGCTTATCTTAAAGAAAGCAGACATATTACAATCTAAAAAAGGAAAAGGCGGAGGGTACTTTCTGGCAAAGCCTGCCCATGAAATTACTATTGCCAGTGTGTTGCGTGTGCTGGAAGGTCCCATTGCCCTGGTCCCGTGCGTAAGCCTTAATTTTTATGAAAAGTGTGATGACTGCCCCGATGAAGAGGCATGTAGTGTGCATAGACTTATGGTAAAAGTACGCGATACCAATTTAAGTATTTTTGAAAACACTACATTGGCAGACCTCGTTGCAGGCAAAACAAAAGATTAATGTACAAACCATTGGCATTTTAAAATTTATGCCTTTACTTTGTGCCAGTTCATTACGTACTGAAAGTTATCAAGAAAGGCGGAGGGATTAGACCCTGCGAAGCCTTAGCAACCCTTAAAACCCTGTTTATCTTCAAACAGTATTTTGAGAAGGTGCTACATTCTATCCGCCCCGGCGGAATAGATAACACAAAAAGAGGTCAAACCTTTCCACAATTCTTGATAGATTAATATACTTAGTTAGCTCATATTTGGGCAACCTAACTGTATTTTGGCGTGCCCCTTTACAAATGCTTTTGAGCATTTGCAAAGCGCCGGGCTATCCGCTGTATCCCCGACAAAAATCGGGGGATGCCGCTGCTATCCCTGCCCGAAATGGCAATCACAACCAGGCCTTAAGGTAAGATTAATACAAATTGTTGTTGAGTTGATGTAACTAGAAACCAGGCTAAAGTTTAATTAGAGACTAATTATCATGAATAAAACCATAGAAAAAGCACTGCAAAACCGAATCCTTATTCTGGATGGGGCCATGGGTACCATGCTACAACGCTATAATTTTTCTGAAGAGGATTTTAGAGGAGAACGATTTAGAGACTGGAAAACTTCTGTAAAGGGAAATAACGACTTATTATCCCTTACCCAACCCAAAGCAATCCCAGCCATTCATGCAAACTAC
>PANU01000005.1 GCA_002707745.1 Flavobacteriaceae bacterium | reverse complement strand
TTGAAGGTAGTTTTGATGTACACGAAACCCCACAAGGTCACCAGAGACGGTTTTTAGAGAAACTAAACCAGCAACAGGCCAAACCCAGAAAATTTAACTTTTGGAAAATGGGAAGTATAGCCGCAGCCATCACCCTGCTCGTTATTTTGGGTGGCAGTATGTTTGCTCCACAGTCATCTCAAGAAGCAGATTTGGCAAGTGTTTCGCCAGAAATGGAACAAACACAATCCTTTTTTACCACGACCATCAATGCCGAAATAGCAGCGCTAAAACAGTATAAATCTCCAGAAAACAAGAAACTCATTCAAGATGCTCTCGTACAAGTTGATAAACTAGAAAAAGACTACCAATTACTGAAAAAGGATCTGGTAGAAAGCGGAAACAACAAACAGGTTATAAACGCAATGATTACCAACTTCCAGAACAGGATTTCGGTTTTGGAGCGCGTTTCGGAAACTATAGAAACAATTAAAACACTTAAAACAACTACAGATGAAACCTATTTATAAGATACTTATCCTAATTGCCCTGCTTCCACTTTCGGTAGTAGCAAACGACGGGAAATTTAAAGGAAAACACACCAAAGAAAAAAAAATTCATAAAGAGTATGCTGTGAATCCCGGCGCAAGTTTAAAAATTGACAATAGTTACGGAAGTATCAATATTGTTACATGGAACCAAAACAAAACAGTAATAGACGTGGTTATAAAAACCAACGGAAATGATGAAGATAAAGTTTCAGAAAAACTGAAAGAAATAACAGTCGATTTTACGGCAAATAGTTCTAAAGTTACTGCCAAAACTCACTTTGGTTCTAAAAGAAGTGGCTGGAGCAGTTGGTTTGGCTCTGGTAATAACAACGTTTCAGTAGAGGTTAATTATATTATTAAGCTGCCTGTAACCAATAGTGTGGATATTTCTAATGATTACGGTACCATAAGTATAGACAAATTGGAAGGCAACGCTTCTATTAGGTGTGATTACGGACAATTAATCATAGGAGAGCTCTTAGCTGAAAACAATTCCCTGAATTTTGATTATACAAATAACTCCACTATTCAATTTATGAAAAGTGGTAAAATAAATGCCGATTACTCTGAGTTTACACTTCAAAATGCAGAAATCCTTCAAATAAGTGCAGATTACTCCACTTCTGAGATTGGTGAAGTTAAGGATCTTACCTACAACAATGACCATGGAAAATTAACTATAGAAAAAGCAGAGAAATTGGTAGGCAGAGGGGATTATATCCACCACAACATAGGCAGTGTATCTAAAAGTCTACACATACACACAGACTATGGGGCTGTAAAGGTGGACCAGCTTATGGCTAGTTGTAAAGAGGTAGTGATTAATGCTGATTATGCCCAGATCAAGCTTGGTCTTTCACAAGACCTTGCCTTCAACTTTGACTTGAATTTAGACTATACCAGTCTTAAAGGCGAAGACTTGTTTCATTTTACCAACAAGTCTGATGAAAATTCATCAAAAGTGTATCTTGGTCACTTCGGAACAAAAAACAGTGGAAATACGCTTAAAATTAATGCCAATTATGGCAGTGTAACATTCAAATAAATATAACAAAAACTCAACTCGTATGAAAATCACAAGTAAACTATCAATTTTAATAGCGTTTGCGCTTTTAGGAACTATCCATGTTAATGCACAATGGGACAAAACAAAGGTAAAAGGAAGTGGAAATGTTACCACTACAACTATAACAACATCAGATTATGACGAAATTGCAGTAGTAGGCTCCTTAACTGCCGAATTGGTTTCCGGAAAAGAAGGAACGATTAGCATAAAAGCAGACGACAATTTACACGATCTTTTAGAAATTGAAAGTACGAACGGAAAGTTGGTAATTAAAACAAAGAAAGATGTTTCCTTTTCTTCAAAAAACGATATTGTAGTAACAATCCCTTTTACTGAAATTTCAACTATTTCCATTACCGGAAGCGGCGATGTTATTGGAAAGGATACTATTAAAGGAAACGCTCTTACCTTAAATGTAACTGGAAGTGGCGATGTGGTTTTAACTACAGAAGCTACAGGAATAGACGCTAAAATAACCGGAAGCGGCGATATGAAACTGTCTGGAAACGTTGAAAACCTAGAGGTAAAAGTAAGTGGCAGTGGCGATTTTGAAGGCTATAGCCTAGAGGCTGCCAACGTTGAAGTGTACGTTTCTGGATCTGGAGATGCGCAGGTAACGGCTAATTCTAGTATTAAAGCCCGTGTGAATGGTTCTGGAGATGTGCGTTACAAAGGAAACCCTGAAAGAAATGATACGAAAGTAATGGGGTCGGGAACCATTAAAAAACAGTAATCTTTTCGATAATGATATCTTAAACCTTTTTGTAAAAAGGCTGTTTAAAAAGGTATTGCTGATGTCAAACTGAGCGCAGGCGAAGTTTTTAACTTATTGATTTTCAACTAAGTTTTTGACTGCGCTCAAACTGACATGGTGATTTTCTTACCTTTTTTAGATAGCCTCTTTTTTATCCAATTTAAAAATCAATGCAAAGAAATGAGAAATTACAGCCATTTCTTTCTCTTAAAATACCAAAGCAACCCACAGAACACCAAGATCATAGCGCCCCACAGATAAAAATAACCATACTTTAGCTGAAGCTCGGGGATGTATTCAAAGTTCATTCCGTAGATTCCAGCCATGAAGGTTAAGGGGATAAAGATGGAAGCCATAATGGTTAACACCTTCATAACTTCGTTCATTTTATTGCTAATGGTAGTCATATACATATCCATTAGGCCCCAAATCATTTCCCGGTAAATATCCACACTTTCTGAAACCTGGATGATATGGTCGTACAAATCGCGAATATAGTTCTGGGTTCTGGCTTCAATTAAGGGTGTATCGGTTTTTTCCAATCTGTTAATTACTTCCCGCAAGGGCACAACAGCTCTTCTTATGCGTAGTATTTCCTTTTTCAAGGATTGAATATCCTGTGTAATATCTTCTTCTACTTTATCTTCAAACAACTGGTCTTCAATAAATTCAATCTTAGCACTTAAAGTTTCAATTACACTGAAATAATTGTCTACGATTGCATCTAATAATGCAAACATCAAATAATCTGAGCCTGCATTACGTATTCTCCCTTTGGCATTTGCTAAGCGGTCCCTGAGACCATCCCACACATCGCCATCGGCCTCCTGAAACGTCGTCACATAATCGCTGCCCACAACCATACTCACGTGTTCATTTACAAAGTCGCCGTCATCTGTATAGTGCAGCATCTTAAAAACTATAAAGAGATATTCTTCATATTCGTCCATTTTAGGACGCTGGTTGGTAGTTACAATATCTTCCTGAATTAACGGATGAAGGCTATAATATTCCCCTAACCGTTCAATTTCCCTGGTATTGTTAAGTCCGTTAATATTTATCCATGTAATATGCTCACTGGTTTCAAAACCAAAAGCATCTTCAATATTTTCAGAATCTACACGGCTGTAATGCTCTTTAGAATAGTCTATAATTTCTACCTTGGTAGCTACATTTGCCTTTTTACCCGTATAGGTTACAGTTCCTGGAGCTTCGTTATGAATAATAGGCCTTTTAACTATGGGAACTTTAAATCTTCTTTTCTTTTTTCTGGCAGTCATAAAATAGTATTGAATTTTAAAGATAGGAAAACTAAACTATTTTTATACTTTTAAATCTTAATGCCATCACAATATATTGCAAGCCACTTATGCTGAAAAAGCCATACCCGTTAGACCCATTACTAAAACATCATATCTTAATTGCTTTGGGGCTGGCTATTTGGATTTTTCTTTTTCTAGCGCTCACAGAACCTTTAGACACCGATGAATTTATAGGTATTGAAAAACTAACCTTTCTACCACTGTACGGTCTGGGAGGCGCTATTGCCTACCTGCTCATCCTACCGTTGCAGGTTTTTTTATATAACCGGAACACTAAAAAATGGATGCTCTGGAGTGAATTGCTTTTCTTTTTCCTCATGTTTTTATTTGGCTTGGTATTGTTAAGAACAATTTACTTATACGTAGTGGTTCCTGGAGCTCAAAACCCTTATAGTCTGTATTATTTTTTTACAGCTATCTACCTACCTGCCATTGCTACCATTATGCCCATTCTGGCTATTGGCCGCTGGGCATTTGGGCGGTATGTTGAAAAAAAACTGGAAGATCAGAAAATAGAAATTGAAGGCGAAGGCACCTATGAAGGTTTACGACTGCAATTAAACGACTTGGTAAGTGTAAAAGCAGACGATAACTATATAGAAGTATCTTTTATAAATAACGGCGCTCTTAAAAAACAACTGATACGCAACAAACTTTCTGCCGTTGAAACTGCTATTCCTGAATTAGTGAGAACACACAGGTCGCATTTAATAAATCCAAATCACTTTCAGCAATTTAAGATGGAATCGGGAAAATTAAATCTTATACTTACTGCTGAAACTTTAGTTCCTGTTTCAAAAACCTATGCTACAACTATAAAAAATTCCTTTCAGATTGTAGCTTAATATAATAATATGCTCGTTATATATACCCCATACACATTGTAGCTCACCACAACTTAAAAACACACAATTCACTTCGCCACAAGGAGCCTGCATTTCACCCCAAAGTACCATATATACTAGTCTCAGAATTTTTTATGAAATAGATTTGTTTCATCAAACAATTAAAAACACATCTTAAAATTTCAGAAATCATGAAAAATATTTACTTTAAAATCTTGTTCGCATGTATCGTTTTATCACTTTCATCTTGTAAAGTTGGTCGCTTTGCTTATTACAATTTTGCCAACATCACAGACCACAAAATTTTCCCAAGCCGAACAATTGAAAAACCTGAACATACGTTTACATTTCAAAAATCTGCTGCTCCTTTTATTCAGGATTCTATTTCAGTTACTGCAAATGGCGTTAAGAAACAACAAACGTTTGAAGACTACTTATCCAACAATAAAACAGTAGCCTACTTAGTCATTCAAAACGACACCATTAAATACGAAAATTACTTAAATGACTACGAAGAACATTCTATTGTCAATTCATTTTCAATGGCCAAAAGTATCCTTTCAATTTTAGTTGGCATTGCAATAGATGAAGGCAAAATAAAATCTATAACAGAACCTGTTACAAACTATCTACCCGGTTTAGAGGATAAAGAATTTACAAAAGTTACTATTGAACATTTATTAAATATGACCTCGGGAATTGAATTTAAAGAGAGCTACACCAACCCTTTTGGAGATGCAGCAACCTTTTACTATGGAACAAACTTAAAAAAGGCTGTTCATAAAATGAAGATAATTCGGGAGCCTGGAACGCATTTTAAATACAGCAGTGGCGATAGTCAGGTATTAGGAATGGTCCTTGCTGCTGCCTTAAAAGATGTAACAATTTCAGAATATCTGGAAACAAAAATATGGAAACCCCTGGGAATGGAGTATGATGCCAGCTGGAGTTTAGACAGAAAGAATGGTGTAGAAAAAACATTTTGTTGTTTAAATGCCAGAGCAAGAGATTTTGCTAAACTTGGCAGGTTATACCTTAACAAAGGTAATTGGGAAGGCACCCAAATAGTTTCAAAAGAATGGGTTGTTAATTCCACAAAAATAGATAGCATCAATGGAAAAGCAGCACAGTATCAACATCAATGGTGGATTAACCAAAAAGATAATTCCTTTGAGGCCGAAGGAATATTAGGTCAACACATCTATGTAAATCCCGAAAAAAATGTAATAATTGTACGACTTGGCGAAAAAGTGGGTGATACCGGAAGTTGGACTTCAGTAGCACAGGGTATTACAGCGAAACTATAAGGGTACATAGTAAATATGGAGCGACGAGAGCATTACTCATGTTCTCGTCGCTCTAAACCCTTTAAAGTTTTACTCGTTTCTATCATATTTATGACGCGCCCGCAGTGTTTTTTCCACATCTCTTATGTGAAATCCTTTCGCCTGTAACAAAATCATAAAATGAAAAAGCAGGTCGGCGCTTTCATTTAAAAAGGCCAAATCGTCGTCGTCTTTACTTTCAATTACAACCTCTACAGCTTCCTCGCCTACCTTTTGAGCTATTTTATTAATACCGTTTCTAAAAAGTGATGCTACATAACTCTTTTCGTGTTCTCCTGCATTTCTACGATCTTCTATTACATTTTCCAGATAGGAAAGAAACCCGAAACTACTAACATTTTTTTCACCCCAACAGGTATCGGTTCCTTTATGACAAACAGGTCCTTCAGGATCTGCCTGAATTAACAAAGTGTCATTATCGCAATCTACTTTTAGGGATACTACATTCAGGTAATTTCCTGTTTCTTCTCCTTTCGTCCAAAGTCTGTTTTTGCTTCGACTAAAGAACGTTACTTTTCCCGTCTTTTCGGTTTTGGTAAATGCTTCTTCATTCATAAAACCAAGCATGAGAACATTCTTGGTCAAGCTGTCCTGAACAATTGTTGGTACAAGATTCTCTGGATGTTTTTTAAAATTTATTTCCATTTTTTATGTTTTAGGTGTCTCCAAAAGAGACTTTAGGGTGTAAGCCTATTGGTTAGTATTGTTGTTACAGTCTCACAGGAATTTCCTGTTTTTTTAGTTCTTCTTTTAAAACTGAAATTTCTATTTCCTTAAAATGAAATACACTGGCAGCCAATGCTGCATCTGCTTTTCCAAGGGTAAAGGTATCTGAAAAATGTTGAATGCATCCCGCTCCTCCCGAAGCAATTACTGGAATATTTACTAGTTCTGAAAGTTTTGAAAGTGCCTCATTGGCAAAACCATTTTTAGTACCGTCGTTGTCCATAGAGGTAAATAGTATTTCTCCTGCCCCACGTTCTTCTACTTCTTTAGCCCAATCAAACAAGTTAAGCTTTGTAGGTACTTTTCCACCCACCAAATGCACCACCCATTCACCGGCTATGTTTTTAGCATCCATAGCCACAACAATACATTGCGTTCCAAATTTAGCTACCAGATCGTTAATTAACTGCGGATTCTTAACTGCTGATGAGTTTATAGAAACCTTATCGGCTCCGTTATGCAGCAAAACAGCTACGTCTTCCACACTGGAAATTCCGCCCCCCACGGTAAAGGGAATATTTATTGCTTCAGCTACTTTTAGTACTAGATTTGCTAATGTTTTCCTTTTTTCTTCAGTTGCAGAAATGTCCAGAAATACCAACTCATCGGCTCCGCTTTCAGAATAAATTTTTGCAAGTTCCACGGGATCACCGGCATCGCGTAAATTCACAAAATTTACGCCTTTTACGGTACGTCCGTTTTTAATGTCTAAGCAGGGTATAATTCTTTTTGTTAGCATTCTATGAATCTAAAATATAATTTTCTAATTGTTTCAATGAGATTCTATTCTCATAAATAGCTTTTCCTATGATGGTACCTTCACAGCCTATTTCTGCTAACCTTGGCAACTCTTCAAAACTTGATATTCCGCCGGAGGCAATGAGTTTCACTTCAACTCCGCTCAGGGTATGGTCGTTACAATTTTTTAAAATCTTTTCGTACAACTCAAAGGCTGGCCCTTGCAACATACCATCCTTACTAATATCGGTACAAATCACATACTGAATCCCTTCTTTTTGATACGCTTGAATAAAAGGAATTAACTCCTCCTCACTCTCTTCCTGCCAACCACTTACAGCTATTTTTTCGTCCATGGCATCGGCTCCCAGAATAATTTTAGACGCCCCATAGATAGCTATCCAGCTTTTAAATTTCTCAGGATTTTTAACAGCGATACTCCCCCCTGTAATTTGATTCGCCCCACTTTCAAAGGCAATCCGAAGATCATCATCGGTCTTTAATCCGCCACCAAAATCGATTTTTAAACTGGTTTGTGTAGCTATTTGCTCTAAGACCCTATGATTTACAATGTGTTTGCTCTTGGCGCCATCGAGGTCAACCAAATGCAAATATTTAATTCCGTGAGCTTCAAATTGCTTGGCAACTTCTAACGGGTGTTCATTGTATATTTTTTTGGTGCTGTAATCGCCTTTACTCAAGCGTACACACTTGCCATCGATAATGTCTATAGCAGGAATGATTCTCATATTGGTGAGTTTAAAAAGTTGTTTAAAATAGCTTCTCCTGTTTTGCTGCTTTTTTCTGGATGAAACTGTACTCCATAAAAATTGTTCTTTTGCAGTGCTGCGGAATACATTAGGCCATAGTCTGATGTAGCGATAGTTTCATGACATTGAGGCGCATAGAAACTATGTACCATATACACATATGCCCCAACTGAAATACCCTCAAACAAATCACTTTTTAAATTTTCTATGGTGTTCCAACCTACTTGGGGAACTTTTTCAGTCGCTGAAAATTTCAGAACGTCAATATCAAAAATTCCCAGTCCCGATGTCTTTCCTTCTTCCGAAGAAGCACACATGAGCTGCATACCCAAACAAATCCCTAAAACAGGTTGTTTTAACGTGGGAATTAGCGTGTCGAGCCCCGATTGTTTAAGCTTTTGCATCGCACTACTCGCCTCTCCTACCCCAGGAAAAATAACGCGGTCTGCGTTACGGATTTCTGTCTCGTTGTTTGTTAATGTACCAATATACCCCAATCGTTTCAGTGCAAATTGAATGCTCTGTATGTTTCCCGCTCCGTAGTTTATAATTGCTATGTTCATTATAGCATCCCTTTAGTTGACGGCAAAATCATTTTCTCGGAGTCTCGCTTTACAGCAACTTTTATGGCCTTCGCAAATGCTTTAAAAATTGCTTCAATTTTATGGTGTTCGTTAGTGCCTTCTGCTTTTATGTTCAGGTTTGCTTTGGCTCCATCTGTAAAACTTTTAAAGAAGTGATAAAACATTTCAGTAGGCATTTTACCAATCATTTCACGTTTAAAATCGGCTTCCCATACCAGCCAGTTTCTACCCCCAAAATCAATTGCTACTTGTGCTAAACAATCGTCCATAGGGAGACAGAAACCATAGCGTTCTATCCCTAATTTGTTGCCTAATGCCTTGCTAAATACTTCCCCAAGTGCAATAGCTGAATCTTCAATAGTGTGGTGCTCGTCTACTTCCAGATCGCCTTTTACGGTTATATCTAGATCCATTTGCCCGTGGCGTGCTATCTGGTCCAGCATATGGTCGAAAAAGGCGATTCCTGTGGTAATATTGCTCTTTCCCGTTCCATCAAGATTTAAGGCAATGGATATATCGGTTTCATGGGTTTTTCGTTTTATTTCTGCCTTTCGGTCTTTAAGTTTTAAAAAAGTGTAAATCTCCTTCCAACCATTCGTCTCTAGCGCTATAAACGTATCCAGCTCCTCACGAGCTACTGTAATTTCTGAAGCACCCATCTGCTCATAATCATTGATGAAAATACCCTTGGAATTCAAGTTCTTAGCCAACTCCATATCGGTGAGCCGGTCGCCAATAACGAAAGAGTTCTTTAAATCGTACGCATCAGAGAAGTATTGGGTTAATAATCCCGTTTTGGGCTTGCGTGTGTTGGCGTTTTCGCGTGCAAAAGTCTTATCTATAAAAACCTCCTTGAAATGAACACCTTCATTTTCAAAGCACTTCAAGATAAAATTATGTGCGGGCCAAAAGGTTTCTTCAGGAAAAGCGTCGGTACCTAATCCGTCCTGATTGGTAATCATGACCAATTCAAAGTCTAATTCCTTCGCTATTTTACCCAAATACGTAAAAGCTTCCGGGTAGAAGATTATTTTCCCTAAGGCGTCTACCTGTTGGTCTTCTGGTTCTTTAATGAGCGTTCCATCCCGGTCTATAAATAGTATTTTTTTCATGAATTCAATTTTTTTAATACACGTATCAATATGTTATTTTCTTCTGGTGTCCCAACTGTTAATCGCAAGGTGTTTTCGCAAAGTGGTTGGCTGCTTCTATTTCTAATAACAATGCCGTTTTCTAGCAACTGTTTGTATCTTTTTTTCGCGTCATCAACACTCACCAATATAAAATTTGCTTCAGAAGGATAGATCTTTTCAATAAAGTCAACTTCAAGTAAAGCTTTAGATAACTTATGCCTTTCATCTTTAATACTGTCTATTTCCTTTTTAATATTACTAATATCACTCAGCCGCTTTAACGCTTTTTGCTGTGTCAATTGGTTCACGTTATAGGGTGGCTTTATTTTAGTAAGGGTTGCAATAATTTCGGGCGAGGCATAACAAATTCCCAATCGTATTCCCGCCATTCCGTAGGCTTTGGAAAGCGTTTGGGTCACCACCAGATTAGGATATGCTGAAAGTTTTGTGTGCCAACTAGAACTTTCAGAAAAATCGATATATGCCTCATCTAAAACAACCAATCCGTTAAAATTTTCTAACAATTCTGAAACTGCTGCTACATTAAATACATTTCCCGTTGGATTATTTGGAGAACAGATAAACAACAATTTTGAGTTTTTGTCCTGTTGTTTTAAAATTTCAGCCACATTCAGTTCAAAGGTATTTGTAAGCAATACCTCTCGGTTTTCCACAGCATTAATCCCGGCAAGCACCTTGTACATACCGTAGGTAGGCGGAAGTGTGATCACATTATCACTATTAGGCTCACAAAAGGCTCTAAACAACAAATCCAACACCTCGTCACTACCATTCCCTACTAAAATCTGCGCTGTTTCCACTCCTTTTTGTGTTGCCAATACCGACTTTACACTACGTTGTTGTGGGTCTGGATAACGATTTACGCCATTCTTAAACGGATTTTCATTGGCGTCCAGAAAAATCATTTCCTGGTCAAAGTCTTTAAACTCATCGCGGGCGCTGCTATAGGGTTGTAATGCCACTACATTTGGACGGATAAGTGCTTTTATGTTGAAATTAGTATTCATAATTATAGTTTAATAAGGAAACACATTTCCCTCACTCCCTTCAAAAGGGGAAATTCAAATTATTTAATTTTTAAAGATTGTATTTAATCGTAATATGACTGCATTTTTATGCGCTTGCAACCCTTCTGCTTCTGCCATGTGCTCTATGGCAGGGCCTATTTTTTGAATACCTTGTTCTGAAATTTTCTGAAAGGTCATGCTCTTTAAAAAACTATCTAAATTTACCCCACTATATTGCTTTGCATAACCGTTGGTTGGCAAGGTGTGATTGGTTCCGGATGCATAGTCCCCTGCACTTTCAGGGGTGTAATTACCAATAAATACAGAACCTGCATTTTGAATGTTTTCAATAAAAAAGGCCTCGTTTTTTGAAACTACAATAAAATGTTCTGGCGCGTATTGATTAATTAATTTTAGTGCAACTTCATTAGTTGAAACCAAAATCATTTTTGAGTTTTCAATAGCTATGGTAGCAATCTCTTTTCTGGGCAATGCTGCTAACTGGCTTTCTATTTCAGTTTCAACAGCATTTAAAAACCCTTTTGAAGTCGTTACCAGTATTACCTGACTATCGGCTCCGTGTTCTGCCTGACTTAACAAATCGGATGCTACAAAAGCAGCATTGGCACTTTCATCGGCAAATACCAGCAATTCACTGGGTCCCGCTGGCATATCGATGGCAACGCCATATTTAGTTGCCAGTTGCTTTGCTACCGTCACAAATTGATTACCGGGTCCAAAAATTTTATATACCTGCGGAATAGCCTGAGTCCCAAAAGTCATCCCGGCAATGGCTTGTATTCCTCCTACTTTAAAAATTTTTGTGACGCCACACAATTTTGCAGTGTATAAAATAGCAGGATCTATTGTGCCATTTTTACCGGGGGGTGTACACAATACAATTTCCTCGCAGCCTGCTATTTTAGCAGGAACTGCCAACATTAATATGGTTGAAAATAAGGGAGCCGTCCCTCCTGGGATATACAGTCCTACTTTTTGAATGGGGCGTTTTTCCTGCCAGCATACTACTCCTGGTATGGTTTCAACAGTTGTTTTATGAGTTTTTTGAGCGCTGTGAAATTTCTCAATGTTAGCTTTTGCCAATTGAATAGCTTCCTTTAATTCCGGATTAATTTTGGCGGCATTCAACTCTTTTTCAGAAACTTTTAATTGTTCCAATGCTACCCCATCAAACAGTTGAGTGTATTTGGCAATGGCCTTATCACCTTTCATTTCCACTTCAGAAAATATTTCTAACACGGTGGCTTCAATGTCTTCCACGGTTTTAGTAGGACGTTGCAGGATTTTAGCCCAGGTAGTTTGTGGCGGATTTATTATTATTTTCATATTATTTTTTCTTTGCTGTAATACCAAAAGGTCTTCTTTCCAGGCTTTTTCCCGTTAAGAAGAGAGCAAATTTGATTAAAATATTACATTGTCAATTTTTTACTCGTTGCTCACCCTCCTACAGCACCATTTTCTCGATAGGGCACACTAAAATCCCTTCGGCACCAACTTCTTTTAATTGATCGATTACGTCCCAAAATGCTTCCTGATTTACAACAGAGTGTATACTACTCCAGCCTTCTTCGGCTAAGGGAAGTATGGTAGGGCTTTTCATTCCTGGTAAAATAGCTGTAATTTGTTCCAGTTTTGTATTTGGAGCATTTAACAACACATATCTGGAATCACGACCTTTTAAAACCGATTCAATTCTGAACTGTAATTTTCTTAAAATCTTCTCCATTTCAGAAGTAATAGTAGGTGAAACCGCTAATACAGCTTCACTTTTCATTATCACCTCTACCTCTTTTAAATTATTTTTAAAAAGGGTGCTGCCGCTACTTACAATATCGCAAATAGCATCTGCCAGTCCTATATTCGGAGCAATCTCTACACTCCCGTTAATAATATGTAAATCGGCTTCTATCCCGTGTTTAGCAAGAAAATTTTTGGTGGTTTCGGGATAAGAAGTAGCAATGCGTTTTCCTTTAAAATCTGAAATAGCTGTGTATTTCTCACCTTTAGGTACCGCCAAAGAAACACGACATTTTGAAAATCCTAATGCGGAAGCAATGGTAATACCATTTCCTTTTTCAACAAGCACATTTTCTCCAATAATAGCACAATCTACTACTCCATCTTTTAAGTATTGGGGGATATCGCCATTGCGTAAATAATAAATTTCAACAGGGAAATTTTTAGCCTCTGCTTTTAACTGATCCCGGCCGTTGTCTATAGAAATTCCGCAATCTTTTAATAGCTTTAAGGAGTCTTGGTTTAATCTTCCTGATTTTTGAACTGCAATTTTTAGTTTCATTCTTTTTTAGTTGTGTTTGGGCAAAGTACGGGCATAAAAAAACCCGTTTGATAGCTCAAACGGGTTTTGGGTATAGTTAAAATACATTACTACCAAATCACCTCGCAGGAGCGTGGAGTTGAATATGGTGATGATGTACAGATATGTTATTCATAATTTCGACTTCAAAAGTAAACAAAAATTGTTCATAGCACTGTGAAAAACATATTAATTTTTTATGACTCCTACGGATTAATTTTTTTAGATTTGGTATTGCAACAAATTAATTGATAAAACCCTGAAATATCTAGGTTTTACTGTGCATGAAAAATTTTGCCCTCGCATTTCTGGTTTTTATTATATGGTCTTTTTTTGGACTATGGTTTTACCATTGGTTACAACCAGATGAAGTTGCAATGAAAGTAACCACTGAAAACCCAGACGAATACCTGGACACCATTGTTGCGGAGTCCAACCAGAAAAATACACAACACCAAGATAAAAACGCACTACCAGTAAATTCTAAAACTACAATTGAGTACGAAACAGCCGGCCTAGCGGTCACTACAGAGAAAGGAGATTTGGTATTTAGTTATCCTGAAAATATTTCCATCAAAAAAAACAGTGCTATTATTAACATTCCTCAAAGCATTCAGGATTTTAAATATAAGCTAAATAATTATCTGTTAGAACACCCAGGAATTGAACTGGTTATTGTTTCAAAATATAGTGCCGAAGAAAACATAGAATCTCCCAACTACGGTGTGCAACGCGCAAGACAACTTAAATCTTTATTAGTAAATACAGGTATATCTTCTCAGCAAATTGTTATTAAACCACACATTACCCCTATGCAATTTAAGAGTGACAACAGCAATAGCAATGCCTTCTCATTAAGCTTGCAGCCTTTAGATATGGTGCGCTTGGAAAATGTAATGAATGAAATTCCTGAAACTAAAATTATTTACCCTACCTATTCAGATGCTGGAATTTTAAACAGTCCTATTCTGGAAGTTACTTTACAAGAAATAAAAATGATGCTCCAGTCAAATCCAAACCTGTTTGTTACCGTTGTAGGCCACACAGATAATGTAGGCAATGCAATAGATAATTATGAACGCGGACTCGAATTTGCAAAGCAAATACGCTGGTACTTAATATCAAGAGGAAAGCTGGACAGAACTAAAGTTCGTGCGGCTTCTGAAGGTGAGAGCAATGCAATTGCAAGTAATAATACCGAGAAGGGCCGTGACTTAAACCAACGCATAGAAATAAAATTTAACCTAGAATAATGGAAGCATTTACAAAGTTTATTGAAAATTTACCCAGTTACCTGGGCGTGTTTCTGCTTATGCTAAGTTCTTTTTTGTTGGGTTATTTTTCAGCATCACAACTTGTTCGCGCCAAATATCGAAAAATTATAAACCGGCTAAAAGGGGAAGTAAATGCCCTAAAAACTCCTCCAGTAAAAAACAAGCAGGATGTAGAAACTCTTTTTTCTGAAATGGAACCAAAAATCATGAAAATAGTTCAGGAACAACAGGAGATATTGGAAGAATCTAAAGCTGAAGAACGCATACAAAAAACTATAACCTTTGCTGAAAAAAATAAAAACACCTACCTCTCTGAAACCAAACAAAGCAAGGTAGAGGATGATGAAGAAGTTGATGACGAGCTAGACTTTGACAGTTTTGGATATGCCGATACAGAAGACAAAGAAGACCTCACTAAAATTAACGGCATAGGTCCTTATATTGAACAAAAACTTAACGATATAGGAATTTACACCTACGCACAAATAAGCAACCTATCCAATCGGGATATTGAACTTATTACCGAAATGATCGATTTCTTCCCTGGCCGCATAGAACGCGACAACTGGGTAGGTCAGGCTAAATCACTTAAAGTGTACTAACATGCAATTACAAACATTAGACTGGGTTTTAATAGGTGGCTTTTTTGCCATCTTTCTTATTATTGGAATTGTAGTTGCCAAACGCTCTGGTAAAAACACAAAAGAATTTTTTCTCTCTGGCAGAAATATGCCCTGGTGGTTACTGGGAATTTCGATGGTAGCCACTACTTTTTCGGCGGACACCCCAAACCTTGTCACCGATATTGTAAGACAAAACGGAGTATCCGGAAACTGGGTGTGGTGGACTTTTTTGATAACGGGAATGCTTACGGTTTTTGTATATGCTAAACTCTGGAGGCGTAGCAAAGTATTAACCGATCTTCAGTTTTATGAAATGCGTTATAGCGGAAAAGCCGCCGCCTTCTTACGCGGCTTTAGAGCGTTATACCTGGGGGTTTTCTTTAATGTGATGATCATGGCCTCTGTATGTCTTGCAGCTATAAAAATTGGTGGGGTTTTATTCAATTTAGAAGACTGGGAATGCGTGTTGTATGCTTCTTTAATTACCGTAGCGTACAGCTCTTTTGGCGGGTTGCGAGGCGTTATTTTCACAGACTTTCTGCAGTTTATTGTGGCAATGATCGGTTCGGTTTGGGCTGCGTATTATATTATTAATATGCCAGAAATTGGTGGACTCGATAAATTACTCACCCACGAAAATGTTGCAGACAAACTAAATTTTTTACCGGATTTTAACGATACAAACTCCCTTTTGGTTTTACTTATTATTCCTATCGCAGTGCAATGGTGGAGCGTCTGGTATCCTGGTGCCGAACCTGGCGGTGGTGGCTATATTGCGCAACGAATGCTTTCTGCCAAAGATGAAAAAAATGCCATTGGTGCTACCCTGCTATTTAACGTGGCGCATTATGCCCTACGCCCCTGGCCGTGGATTTTAATTGCGTTAGCCTCCTTAATCCTGTATCCCGAATTAGCAGATATTGGCAATGAATTCCCAAATGCCGTATTAGGACACGATTTAGGTTACCCGGCGATGTTAACCAATCTGCCTTCAGGATTATTAGGATTAGTGGTAGCCTCACTTGTTGCCGCATTTATGAGTACTATTTCTACCCACTTAAACTGGGGATCCTCCTATATTTCCTTAGATTTTTACAAGCGTTTTGTAAAGCCCGAAGCTTCCGAAAAAGAGTTGGTAGCATTAGGCAGGATTTCAACTGTGGTGCTCATGTTTTTTGCTGGGCTCCTGGCACTAGCCTTGAGTAGTGCACTAAGTACCTTTGCCATTTTATTACAAATTGGAGCTGGAACAGGGCTTATTTTTATCCTTCGCTGGTTTTGGTGGCGCGTGAATGCCTACAGCGAAATCACCGGGATGATCGTTTCTTTTATCATGGCCCTCTTTTTTGAATTTGTAGACCTAGGCCTGGAAGATTACGAAAAATTAATCTACGGAGTTGCCATAACTACGATTGCCTGGATAGCCGTGACACTCTTCACCCGCCCTACCGATAGCAAAACACTAGCCAACTTTTACAACGCAGTAACCCCTTATGGAAATGGCTGGAAACCTTTTAAAAAGAAAGCCGCCGCAGAAAACCTGCCCCTTAAAACCACCAACGATGTCTTTACCATAGATCTTGCTTCTATGCTGCTTGGGATTGTATTTGTGTATACATCCTTATTTGCCACAGGCTATCTAATCTACGGAAATATGCTGGGCGCAGGCATCCTGATTGCGATTGCAGGACTAAGTGCGGTTACTATTTTTAGACTGTGGAAGAAAAAGAGGAAGTAACAGGACAATGGCAAAAGGAGCTGAAAAAATTATGTCATAACATTCAAATTTTGAATTAACAACGCCAAAATTTATTTACAGTCGACTTGCAGGCCTTTGTTTTTCCATTGAATCCAATATTCCTGTAGTCCTTCTTTTGTAGTTTTTAAAGGGCTTATATTTAGCGTATTTCCGGGTAGTAACAAAGTTGAAAGTTGCTTTTTTCGTTGCTCCAAAGCTGGGGTGTGATTCCAGCCTCCAACGTGATCAAAAGATGTAAAGGCATCGCACTTGTTTGGCACTTGAATAAAAGGAATGGAAAGAAAATATTCCACATTACCTGTACCCATCCCTTCTGTAGACATTTCAATGCTTGAGAAATCTACTTTACTGAATTGTTGGTTTCGGTAAAGCTTTTTTAAAAAACCTCCCACAACTCCCGACATTTTATTTGAAAAT
>PANU01000004.1 GCA_002707745.1 Flavobacteriaceae bacterium | reverse complement strand
TTAAAATTTAATTTAACTCTTTACATCCAGGGCATCCCGCAATGCATTCCCAATGAGCATAAATGCTGTCACCAAACTCATAATGGCAAGACCAGGAATAATGGCCAGAAATGGTTTTCCTAAAATAATGTAGCTATAGTGATCTTTAATAATTCCGCCCCAGCTAGGCATGGGAGGTTGCGCTCCAATTCCAAGGAAACTCAAACCGCTTTCTATTAAAATAGCAGCTGCAAAATTGGCTGCCGAAATAATAATTACAGGCGCCATAGCATTGGGTAAAATATGTTTTAGTATTATCCTGAAATCTGTATAACCCAAAGCACGTGCTGCCGTAACATACTGCATTTGTTTTACGCCCATCACTTGTCCGCGCACAACACGTGCTACTTCAACCCACATGGTGAGTCCCACGGCAATAAAAACCTGCCAGAATCCTTTGCCCAGCGCTAACGTAATTGCAATCACTAAAAGTAGCGTAGGAATAGACCATGTTACATTTATAAGCCACATAATAGCAGCATCTACCTTACCTCCAAAATATCCTGCAACAGCACCTAAGGTGATACCTATTAAAAGCGAAATAAACACTGCCACAAAACCAATAGCCAGGGAAATTCGAATGCCCACCAGCATTCTACTCAATAAATCACGCCCGTATTTATCGGTTCCTAAGAGGAATTTTTGTTCTGAAATATAGCGTGTTGAAATTTCTTCGGCCGATTTCACCTGAGGAAAAAGGGCTGTTTTGTATTCTTTTTGAAGACCGTTTGTTGCTTCTCCGGAATATTCGGTAATTAAAATACCATTGGGAGTGGTTTTATATGCTGCAACAGGAATTTCGGTAGCTGTAGTTTTTTTTCCGAAGAAAAAAGAAGTAACTCCACTATCTTCTTGAACTGCCGAAGGAATATGCAACATAGTTACTGTAAATCCGGGTGCTTTTGAGTGAATAGACAAATGCATTTGGTTTGCATTTTCAGAATTGTCTGGAGCAATAGCATATGCAAAAATAGCAGTCAATGTACAGAGTACTAAAAACGATAAACTAAAAACACCCCAGAAATTCTTTTTGAATTTTTGGAGCGCAATTTTGGTAAGCGAAGTGGACTGGTTTTTCACTGCATAAAACTACAAAAAAACCTGCCCAACTTTTGTTAGTTGAGCAGGTTTTACTTTTAGATAGATAAAAGCTTGCTACGCAAACAAGCGATACCTCTTAATTTTTGATATTAGCTACTTTTTTAGCTTTTATATTGGTTAACTTTAGATCTTCCAACACATTTACAGCTTCTTCCACATAAATATCCTTAGCTAAATTTTTGTGCCATCTTTTACGTTTTTCACGTAGCGTTGTATCCTGGCGCATTAAAGCTACTTCATCTGGAAGTGAGGTGTAATTCAACTTATTATCGTACTCGTCTATTGCATCAAACTTTTTGGTTTCTTCTTTACGTTTTTCGATTTCGGCGTAATAAGCATCAAAATTCAAGGTAACATCCAGTTCGTCACGACGCATTTTAATCCATTTAGCATTTTCATTAATTAATGCCAGTTGGTCACTTTTTGCCATCCTTGCTTTACTTTTTGCAATTGCATCCTCAAAATCGACATACCCATCCCATATATCATATGTTGCAGGGTCAATTTTATCGTATGGCAACGGATTGTCATAATCTCTTTCTCCTACGTCTATATAACTAAAGCGATCTGGCATTACTACATCACTTTTAACACCTTCTAATTGAGTAGAACCACCATTAACCCGGTAAAACTTTTGAGTGGTTACTTTTAACGCTCCCATATCTCCCAGATTATTATTACGCATCCACTGGTTTAGGTCTACCAGATTTTGCACGGTTCCTTTTCCATAGGACTGCTCGCTACCAAGGATAATGGCTCGTTTGTAGTCCTGCATTGCTGCTGCTAAAATTTCCGAAGCAGAGGCAGATAGTTCATTTACTAAAATTACCAGGGGACCGTCCCATAAAATAGAATCGTCTTTATCCTCCAGCACTTCCTTACCATCGCTACTGGAAACCTGAACTACAGGACCTTCTTTAATGAACAGTCCTGCAATATCTACTGCAGTTCTAAGGGAACCACCACCATTGTTACGCAAATCCAGTACTAATCCTTCTACGCCTTCTTCTTTTAATCGTTCAATTTCCTTTTTAACATCGCTGGCTGAATTACGTTCCTTGTAATTTTCCATATCAAAATAAAAAGCCGGAAGGTTTATAAGACCAAACTTTTTATCTTCTTTCCCGATAATAGTAGATTTTGCATAGGTTTCTTCCAGTTCTACGACGTCACGGGTAATAGTTTCGTCACGTAGTGTACCATCTACACCCTTTATAGTAAGTGTAACTTTAGTACCCTTTGGGCCTTTTATTAATTTTACAGCATCGTCTACACGCATTCCAACTACACTCACCGCTTCTTTTTCATCTTCTTGACGTACCTTGGCAATTAGATCGCCTACTTCAAGGTGTTCTCCTCTCCATGCTGGTCCTCCGCTAATTACGTCTACCACTTTAATGTAGTCGTTCTTTTTTTGCAAACGTGCTCCAATACCTTCCAGTTTTCCACTCATACGCAAATCGAAATTGTCACGTTCTGGCGGAGCAAAATAATTGGTATGTGGATCAAATTCTTCAACTATAGTAGTTAAAAACGTGGCGAAGTAATCTTTACGTTCCAGATCGTCCGTAAACTCAAAATACTCATCTAATGAGGTTTTGGTTTGTGTTCTTGATTTTTCTTCAATTTCTTCTATTGTTAAGTTGGCGTTTTCAGACACAAGTGACTCATTATCTTCATCAGGAAATGTAGCTATACCATCATCCACATCTTTCGTGGTTGCTTTAGAGGCATTCTCTTTTTCTTCAACTAAATCGTAATAATTTGAAAGTGTAGAAAATTTCAACTGCTGTCTCCAACGGTCTTTCATCTCTTTTTCATTACTTACATACTGTAAATTATCATAATCTACGTTTATAGTTTCATTTACTGTATAGTCAAAAGGCTCTTCCAAAACTTGTTTATAACGTTTTTTTCCTTCTTCCATCCGTTTCATATAGCGGGTGTACACAGTGTTAAAAAAGGTAATGTCTTTGTTTTTTATCTGATCGTCAATTTCCGTTTTATAAGCACTAAACTCTTCTATATCTGAGGCCAGAAAATATCTTTTTAAAGGATCTAATGCATTAATAAAATCTTCATAAACACCTACACTAAAGGTGTCGTCCATATCTGCCGGGCTGTAATGACCTCTTTCAAGTACAAAGGTAATAAGGTCTAGCAATGCCTTATCTTTATCTGGATCGTTAAATTCTTTGGTAGTAAAGCTGCAAGAAGTTACAGCCATTAAAACCCCAAGGAATAAAAATTTAAAATTCTTTTTCATAAAATACATTGTCCAATTTTTTTAGAACTCTAAAAATAGAGAAAAAACCGTGCCAACCGTGGCGTTGGGTACTAATATTTTGTTAAACGGTTGTACATCACATTTTCAGCTTTTGCACTTCGGTCTTCCTAATTATAAACTGTATTTTTGCATTCTTAGTATTTCAACATATGTCAAAAAAGAAACCGCTTATTTTAGTAACGAATGACGACGGCATTACAGCACCAGGAATACGTGCTCTTATTGAGGTCATGAATACGCTGGGTGATGTATATGTAGTAGCACCGGACTCACCGCAAAGCGCTATGGGACATGCCATTACTATAAACAACACCTTATATTGCGACAAGGTTGTGGTACACAAAGACGAACCGCAACAAGAATATAGCTGTAGCGGAACACCTGCAGACTGTGTGAAACTTGCCGTAAATGAAATTCTGGGACGTAAACCAGACCTTTGTGTAAGTGGTATTAATCATGGAAGCAACTCTTCTATAAACGTTATCTATAGCGGAACCATGAGCGCAGCTGTTGAAGCAGGCACCCAGGGCATTCCTTCTATAGGTTTTAGCTTACTGGATTATAGCCTGGAAGCTAATTTTGAACCTGTGAAAAAATATGTAAAGCAACTTGCGGAAGAGTGTTTAAAAAACGGACTTCCAAAAGGGGTAGTCCTAAACGTAAACTTCCCGAAAGCCTCCGCTAAACAATTAAAGGGATTAAAAGTTTGCAGGCAGGCAAACGCACACTGGGTAGAAAATTTTGACAAACGTACCAATCCGCTGGGGCGTGATTACTATTGGCTCACTGGAGAATTTGTGAACGAAGATAAAGGGGAAGATACCGATGAATGGGCACTTGCAAATAATTTTGTATCTGTTGTCCCAGTTCAGTTCGATTTAACTGCGCATCATGCCATTAAGGATATTAATTCCTGGGATTTATAAGTAAAACCATAATTTAATAGTTAACTCTGACCTTTTAATTAAATTTAAATTGCGTCCAAGCAGTCAAAGTTTATCTTTTTAAGTTAATTTCTAATTGAATAATAATGAAACGAAACATAGGTAAAAATATAGCCATTGGATTTGTATTAGGAATGCTCACCAATGTTGTGGGAAGTGTTTTGTATATGCTGCTTTTTTCAAAATACAGTATAAAAACCACAATACAAGTAGCCTTAGAGGAAGATGTAATGGGAAATATTATTGGTTTAGGTGCTTTACTAAACCTTTTATTATTTTTCTTTTTTCTGAAAAAAAATCGTTATTACCGTGCCAGAGGAGTAATTATGGCAACACTGCTTGCTGCATTTTTGATTTTAGCATCTAAGTTTTATTAGTTATTAATTACATCTTTCCTGTATATTTAAGCTTTATAAGAGTTTAAAAATGCATTTGAAATATTTCATATCGTTATATTTCAGCAATTTAAAAACAACTATTTTTTAAGTTATTACTAATGAAATACTACCTACTTGCAGGTGAAGCATCTGGCGACCTACACGGGTCCAACCTAATGAAAGCCTTATTTAAGGAGGATCCTAAGGCCGACATCCGGTTTTGGGGTGGTGACTTAATGCAAGCAGTAGGCGGCACTTTGGTCACACACTATAAAGAACGTGCTTTTATGGGTTTTTCTGAAGTAGTAATGAACCTTGGGAAAATTTTTAAATTTATTGCACAGTGTAAAAAAGATATTGAAGCTTTTAAACCCGATGCTCTTATTTTTATAGATAATTCTGGTTTCAATCTTCGCATTGCCAAATGGGCTAAACCAAAAGGATTCCATACACATTATTATATTAGTCCGCAGGTATGGGCCTCGCGCGCGGGTCGTGTAAAAACTATAAAAGCAACCATAGATCACATGTATGTAGTACTCCCTTTTGTGGAGGATTTTTACAAACAGTACGATTATCCCGTGCATTTTGTAGGACATCCGTTAATTGATGCAATTGCAGGTAGAGAACAGGTTATTCCTGCTACATTTAAAACTGAAAACGGTCTGGACGAGCGACCTATTATAGCCTTGCTCCCGGGCAGCCGAAAACAGGAAATCAATAAAATGCTTTCGGTAATGTTGAGTGTGGTCTCAGATTTTCCCGAGTATCAATTTGTAATTGCCGGTGCCCCTAGTCAGGATTCTTCATTTTATAGTTCATTTTTGACTGAAAAGAATGTAAAATTAATTTCCAATAAAACATACGATTTGTTAAGTCTGTCTTCAGCAGCATTGGTGACTTCGGGGACTGCTACCCTAGAAACGGCTTTATTTAAAGTACCTCAGGTAGTTTGCTATAAAGGGAGCGCTATTTCTTACCAAATTGCAAAACGAATTATTACGCTGAACTATATCTCTTTAGTAAACCTTATAAGCGATAAAGAAGTTGTAAAAGAACTCATTCAGGGAGATTTAAATCCAAAAAACCTAAAAAAAGAACTCAGACACATTCTTGACGAATACCAACGGGCAGCATTATTTTTAGATTATTATGATCTTGAACAAAAATTAGGCGGAAAAGGTGCGAGTGAAAAAACTGCAACATTAATCATACAATCCCTAAAAAAACCCAATTAAAATATTAACCGCAACGCTTTAAAAAAATCACACTATTAATGCAACCCTGGATATCCTTGCATATAGTGATAGTTTTACCCACCATCACATTTCAGAATAACTAAAAATTCATAGCAAGAATGTATTGTTAATTACGTTTTAATAAGTGATTGCAGCATTTTAAAAATAAGCAGTTAAGATTGTTATTTTTATAAAACTGAAATCTAAAGCTACCCTATTAACGGGCTATGGATATGAGAAAACTAATACCCTTACTCTTACTTACTGTTTTTTTAGCCTCATGTGGTTCTTCAAAAAGAAGCTCTTCTACTAAAGTACGAACGTCTAACAAAGTAGAAAGCACCAGCAACCCTAACAGTACCGCAGGTAAAATTATAAAACATGCCAAAAGTTTTGAAGGTACCCGCTATAAGTTTGGTGGCACTACCAAAAAGGGAATGGATTGCTCTGGCTTAATATACACTTCCTTTGCAACCGAAAATATTATACTGCCCAGAATTTCCCGTGATATGGCTAAACAAGGAGAGCGAATTTCCTTATTAAAGGTACAGGAAGGCGACCTGGTTTTTTTCCAGACCAATAAAAGTAAAAATGTTATAAACCATGTTGGTTTGGTTGTGTTTAACAAAAGCGGTGTCTTAAAATTTATACACTCCACCTCTTCCCGTGGCGTAATTATTAGCGATATTTCTGAAGCCTACTGGAATAACTCTTTTGTGCAAGCAAGGCGGGTTATTTAAAAATTACTATCTTTAATACGAACTCCCCTAAATTAAAATCCTAAAAAACAAGTCCCGAAATCGGGAACACTTTCCCATGTCTTTAAAATGGTAAAGGAAAAAGTTTTTGGAAGGGCTATACAATGGGGGTATCACACGTAAATTTTTCGGTAATAGCTTTTGGACTTTTTATGGCGGCAGGAATTGCGGCTGGCTATTGGGCAGATCGCTCTAAAACTGGTATAATTTCCTTAACCGAACTACTTTTTACAAGCCTTATTATAATTATTTTGTTATTCGCTACCTGGCAATGGAATAAAAAAAGACTGGCTCCTACCCCCTTTTTTGGAATTTTAGTATATATTTTTTTCTTTTTACTGGGCTTTGCCAATTACAATCTAAGACTTCCAAAATCTCAACCTAATCACTTTACTCAGGTTCATTTGTCTTCAGGGAATAAATTAATACAACTAAAAATTACTGATGAATTAAAACCCGACTACTTCCATGTAAAGTATATTGCCGAAACACAGGTAGTAAACGAAAAAAATACAGCTGGAAGAGTACTGCTACAACTTCGGAAAGATTCGCTACAACACCCCCTTTTTGTTGACGATTTACTTTTAGTTTCAGGAAATTTCCAGCGGATTCCTGAGCCTAAAAATCCGCATCAGTTTAACTATTCAGATTATATGAAAACCCTGGGGGTGTATGCTCAAATACAAGCAAACAACAACGCTATTATTATTTTAAAAAAAGGTAAAACAACCTTAGCTGGCTTTTCAGAAAATATTAGAAACCACCTCATCACAAAACTCAAAAACACACCACTACAAACCAACGAAAGAAGTATTCTTCAAGCTTTGGTTTTAGGGCAACGCAGAGACATAGATAAAGCGTTGTATACAGATTATGCGGCGGCTGGAGCTATACATATCCTTGCTGTTTCAGGACTGCACGTAGGGATTCTTTATTTTATCTTACTTTTTATTTTTAAACCACTCACATATGTAAAAAATGGTAGTGTTGTAAGAAGTATTTTAATTGTAATGGTTTTGTGGGGCTTTGCAATTTTAGCAGGGCTTTCACCTTCGGTAGTGCGGGCAGTGACTATGTTTTCTTTTTTTACTTTTGCCACGGCAATTAAACGGCCTACCAACAGTTTTAACACCCTCTTCTTATCGTTTTTTATATTGTTATTACTACGTCCTACCTGGTTGTTACACGTTGGGTTTCAACTAAGCTATCTGGCTGTTTTTGGGATACTCTGGATACAACCAAAACTGTACAAATTGTATGTGCCCAGGTTTTATCTGGATAGGCTTTTTTGGGGGATTATAACGGTAACTACTGCAGCACAGATAAGTATTGTTCCCTTGAGTTTGTATTATTTCCACCAATTTCCAGGATTGTTTTTTGTAACCAACCTGGTTATTCTTCCTGTATTAGGAATATTGTTAGCCAGCGGATTGCTACTTGTTATATTAACAGCATGCAACGCATTACCAGATTTTTTTGCCGAAGGATACAATTATTGTCTTTTATTATTAAATCACTTCATCTCCTGGGTAGCGCAGCAAGATGCATTTTTATTTGAGGATATCCCGTTTTCCCGAGGGTTTGTATTTATAAGTTACCTACTCTTGGCGAGCCTTGTTTTACTTTGGAAACAATACAACTATCACAGATTATTTTTTGTTTTTGTATCAGGCTCACTAGTACTTTGTGTGTTACTCTATGAGAAAAAGCAAACAGGATTTACTGAAATGGTTATCTTTCACAAAGGACAACACACACTTGTTGGAATAAAAGAAAACAGGAAACTTACAATTTTTAAAAGTGATACCTTGTCTTCTAAAGTTTTGGAGAGCCATCCTGTAAAAGGGTATAAAACCAATTGTAAAAGTAAGTATCTCGTAGAAGCTATGCTTCCTAGGTATTTCAACTTTAAACAACAATCTATCCTGGTATTGGATAGTTTGGGAGTATATCCAGAGCAAATGGAAGTGCATATACTGCTACTAACCTATAGTCCTAAAGTAAATATGGAACGGCTTGTAGACAGCCTTAAGCCCAAAGTGGTTATAGCAGACGGAAGCAACTACCGAAGCTATGTAAACCGTTGGCGGAAAACCTGTAAAAAAAAGAAACTCCCTTTTCACCACACGGGTACAAAGGGAGCCTTTACACTTAAATAGTCGAAACACTTAACTAAAAACAACTACTTAAAGGTTCCTTTAAAATTATCCTGATACTCCTGCCAGGCAGTGGCTGTTGTAATATTTTTATAATCGTTAGTAGCAATCAT
Source organism: Flavobacteriaceae bacterium (assembly GCA_002707745.1). Lineage (GTDB taxonomy): Bacteria > Bacteroidota > Bacteroidia > Flavobacteriales > Flavobacteriaceae > Marinirhabdus. The sequence goes on along the minus strand of PANU01000004.1, from coordinate 16,722 downwards.
TTTTAGGAATATTTCTATTTGCTGAGGTGTTTTATATCCTGGAATCGCCTGAATTAACGTTCCATCCTCTTCAAAAAACACCAGGCTAGGATAGCCAGTGATCTTTAAGGCATGTGCCAGTAAATGCTGTGAGTTACGCCCTCTTTTACCTTCTACATAATTTGGATTGGTATACGTAAAGTCGTTATAGGTAATCTCTTCTTTGCCTTCGGCATCAAATTTTACGGGATAGTAATTAGCATTAATATAAGCTGCCACTTGTTGGTCACTAAAGGTATTTTTATCCAGTAGTTTACAAGGGCCACACCAGGTGGTATACACATCCATAAATATTTTCTTTGGCGTTTTTTCCTGAGCTGCCAATGCTTCTTCCATACTCATCCAGTTAATATTCTGAGCGGTCAAAGAGCCAGCAACCAAGAGTAGGGTAAAAAGGAATAAGTGCTTCATTTATTTCTATTTAATAAGTTACTTTATCGAAATGTAATGTAACAAAAAACGTTCCACTATGGGAACGTTTTTTATTTAATTTAATTGTGTTTTATCTAATTCCGTGCATCATTCGTAACATTGTTTTGTTCAACAGTATTAAAATAATACCGGCAGCTATAGGAATTAGTGTAAATATTAAGAAGAAGGTGGTCATCCCGTACTGTTCAACTATTGGGTCAATATAACTACCTGTAATTCCTGCAGCAAAATTGGCAATAAAGTTGGCAACAAACCAAACACCAAACATTAAACCCACCAGTTTTAAAGGAGCTAATTTACTAACATAAGATAGACCTACTGGCGACAAGCATAGCTCTCCTAGGGTATGAAATAAATAGGCCAGGATTAGGAATATCATACTTACAGCGGCTGTTTTTGCGCCTAGTGGGATTCCAATAGAACCATATGCCAAAATCCCAAAACCGAGACCTAATAAAATAAGTCCCAGGGCAAATTTTATAGGCCCTGTTGGGTTGTATTTACTTTGCCATAATTTAGAAAATAAAGGCGCAAAAGCAATAATAAAGAAGGAGTTTAAAATACCAAACCAAGAAGCTGGAACTTCGGCAGCATCGGCCGTAAACTCACGGTATAACATCCACAGAACGATTGCCCATATAATAACAAAACTTATTCCCAAGAAAATATTTGAGAGCGCATATTTACTATAGGTTTGCTTAAATAATAGAGCAAGTACCCAAGTAATTATTACCATAGGTATTATGGTGAGAAGCGTATTAAATATTTTAAATATCAATGCGCCATTATCTACAAGAACTCTATCTGTATAATCTGCTGCAAAAATAGTCATAGAGCCTCCTGCCTGTTCAAATGCCCACCAAAAGAAAATGGTAAAAAAGGCAAATATTCCAATAACAATGAGTCTATCGCGCGTGATTTTTGATTTTTGAGCATCGTCTGCCACGTCTTCAACAATTTCTTTGGTGTCCTCTAATTTGTCTTCAATAGCATCATCAAAATCTTTGGTTCCTTTGGGTGATAAGCCAATACGTCCAAAGATTTTTTGTGCAAAATAGAATTGCAACATTCCGAAGAACATAAAAACACCAGCTAGTCCAAATCCATAGTGCCATCCTACTTTTTCCCCTATGTACCCACATAGCAAAATCCCTAAGAAGGCTCCCGCATTAATCCCCATATAGAAAATCGTATATCCTGCGTCTTTTTCTTTTCCTTGCCCTTTGTACAATTGCCCTACAATTGAAGAAATATTTGGTTTAAACAATCCGTTACCAATAATTAACAGACCAAGGCCTATATAAAAGAAAGAGTCTGAAGTAACTTCCAGTGCCATAGAAGCGTGACCTAGGGTCATTAACAGCGCTCCAATTACTACGGCCTTTCTGTAGCCAGTAACCATATCGGCTATAATCCCACCAAAAATAGGCGTTACATATACCAAACCAGTGTAGATAGCATACAGTTGCAATGCCTCAGCTCGTTCCCAGCCCCAGCCACCTTCATCTAAGATAGAGGCCACCAAAAACAGCACCAATAACGCCCGCATACCATAGTATGAAAAACGTTCCCACATTTCGGTAAAAAATAATACAAAAAGTCCCGAAGGATGGCCTAAAACGGTTCGTTGATTTATTTCTGAACCTCCAAATTTAAATTCCATAGAAGAGAAGTGTTAGTTAATTAAATTACTGAATTATAAATTATTTTTAATAAAATTAGTCATCAAAGTATACAGGTGCAAACGTGTGTTGCCTCCATAGATTCCGTGATTTTTATCCGGATAAATACGCCAGTCAAATTGCTTGTTAGCCTGTATTAATGCTTCTACCAGACGCATGGTATTTTGCACATGCACGTTGTCATCTGCACTACCGTGTACCAGTAAAAATTCACCCTTTAACTTATCTACGTGATTAATGGGCGAATTAGTATCATACCCCAACGGATTATCCTGCGGGGTAGTCATATATCGTTCCGTATAAATAGTATCGTAAAATCTCCAGCTTGTTACTGGCGCTACAGCAATGGCCATAGAAAACGTATCGGCTCCCTGGAACAAACAATTACTGGACATAAAACCTCCATAGCTCCAACCCCAGATACCAATTCGTGAAGCATCTATATAAGGCAAATTGCCCAATTGCCTCGCTGCTTCAATCTGGTCTTCAACTTCATATTTACCTAATTCTTTTTGAGTTACTTTTTTGAAATCTCTTCCTTTTAAACCTGTACCGCGACCATCTACACAAGCAACAATATACCCCTGCTGAACCAACATTTGATGCCAGTAGTCGTTTGCACCACCCCAAGCGTTTTTAACATTTTGAGAACCCGGACCAGAGTATTGATACATAAACAATGGATATTCCTTGGTTTCATCAAAATCTGAAGGTTTAATGGTGTACATATTTAACGCTTCTCCGTTTACGTTAATGGTACTAAACTCTTTAGGAGACGTATTGTACTGTGCCAGTTGGTTTTTTAAATCGTTGTTATTTTTTATTTCTCTAATAAGATTTCCATCCAAGGCGTTATGCAATGTAAACACATACGGAGTTTCGGTATCGTGAAATGTGTTTATAAAATAGGTGAAATCTGAACTAAAATCTGCACTATTCGTTCCCGTTTGCAAGGTCAATCTTGCCTTGTTCTCCCCGCTTTTTAATACAGAATATACATCACGGTTAATACTTCCGTTTTCAGTACTTTGGTAATAAACACGGCCGGTCTTTTGATCAAAACCATAATAATTGGTTACTTCCCAATTACCTTTTGTAATCTGGTTTATTAGTTGTCCGTCTTTGTCGTAATGGTAAATATGGTTCCAGCCATCTTTTTCGCTGGTCCATATAAAGCTATTGTTATTTAAAAAAGTGAGGTTGTCAGTAATATCAATATAGGCGTCATCACGTTCCTTCAAAATAAGACTGGTTGTATTCTTTTTTGCATTTACAAACAGTAAGTTTACTTCGTTTTGCTTTCGGTTGGTAAGTTGTACACTTAAAATATCCTTATCGTTTGTCCATTTTATACGCGGGATGTAGTAACTATCGTAATTTGAAAGATTTACATCGCTGGTTCTTTTGGTGTCTAGGTCGTATAAATGCAGCGAAACTTCTGCATTAGGATCTCCTGCTTTTGGATACTTAAACACCTGTTGCCCGGGGTATAAATCGGTTCCATACACATCCATTGAAAACCTTGGAACGTTGGTTTCATCAAACTTAATATAAGCTATTTTATCTCCTTCTTTATTCCAGTCGAAGGCGCGTACAAAAGCAAATTCCTCTTCATACACCCAATCTGTGATTCCGTTAATAATGCTGTTCTTTTTACCATCGGTGGTGATTTGCGTTTCGCTGCCAGATTTTAAGTCTTTTATGTACAAATTATTGTTGTAACCAAAAGCAACTTTGGTTGCATCGCTATTAAAAGTAGGCTCTTGTATTTGTTTTTGTGATACAAGGGTAAGCTCTTTAGTCTTAATATCATACACATAATAAGTCCCCAGAGAAGACCTTCGATAAATTTGTTTTAACTGTGTAGCCAGTAGTAATTTAGACTCGTCTTCACTTAACTCGTATGAGATAATATGACTAATACCGGGCAAATCATTACTATTAACAAGTGTTCGTACTTTATCACCGCTCTTGTAATCATACACATCTACGGTAGAGGTGTTAAGTTGTCTGCTGTAATTAAGCACCGCATATTCTTTACCATTATCTAAGGAGCGAAGGGCGTCCAACCGCTCTGTGCGGAAGGTCCCACCCCAAATATCTTCTAAAGTTATCTCTCTCTTTTGCGCCGTTGCGACCGTAATGGCCAAAACAAAGATTACGAGTAGGGGGTTTCGAGGAAGTAGTTTCAAACTGTTAAAATTTTGTTATGCCAATGTTACTAAATTTTAGTGGAATTTCCATGTTTTTTCTCATTAAATAGCCTTAGTAATGCTTGCTGAAACGCTAAATTACAACACGCGCTTTGCTGAAATATGACATATTCCCCAAAGTTTCACATTCGTAAATCCTATCTTTGCCTTTTCAATACCACAACCCATGCGACAACCCGTTTCTGGTTTTTCAAAAAAATCGAAAGAAGAAAAAATTAAATGGCTTATAGCTACTTATTTCAACAATGACAACAGCTTTATAAAAATCATTCAGCAATACTATAATAGTGACACCGCTTTACAACAATTGCATGACGATTTTATTGAAAATGCCATCACCAATTTTTACCTTCCTTTTGGTGTTGCTCCTAACTTTTTAATAAATGGCGCCCTATACACCATGCCCATGGTACTTGAAGAAAGCTCTGTAGTAGCCGCAGCCAGTAATGCTTCGAAATTCTGGTTAGAGCGGGGTGGATTTACAGCTGAAGTAATTTCAACCACTAAAAACGGGCAAGTCCACATAGATTTCTACGGAGACACCGATACATTAACCGATTTTTTTGAAATTACAAAACCGAAACTTATTGCAAGCATTGACGCTTTGCAAAAAAATATGAAGAAACGTGGAGGTGGTTTATTGACCATTGAACTACTAAACGCGTCTGAAACACTGGAAGGGTATTACCAGTTGCACTGCACTTTTGAAACGCTGGATGCCATGGGCGCAAACTTTATAAATAGCTGTCTGGAACAAATTGCAACTACCTTTGAAGCAGAAGCCCATACATATACTGCCTTTGGCTCCACAAAACCAAAAGTAGTGATGAGCATTCTTTCCAACTATGTCCCTGAATGCCTTGTACGTGCCGAAGTAACTTGTAAAGTAACCGATTTAAAACAAAAGGATGTTTCTGGAGAAATCTTTGCAGCCAACTTTGTACGCGCCATAAACATTGCCAAGTCCGCAACCCGCCGCGCCGTTACACATAATAAAGGAATTATGAATGGCATAGATGCCGTTGTGTTGGCAACCGGAAACGACTTTAGAGCCATAGAAGCCGGGGTACATGCTTATGCATCAAAGAATGGGTATTACAGTAGTCTGACTCATGCAAAAGTAGAGGATGGAGTGTTTCGATTTTGGATTGAAGTTCCGTTGGCACTTGGCACTGTTGGCGGACTTACCTCCTTACATCCTATGGCTAAATTTGCGTTGCACTTATTACAAAATCCCAGCGCAAGAGAATTAATGCAACTAGTTGCTGTAGCGGGGCTGGCACAAAATTTTGCTGCTATAAAATCGCTTGTAACCGTAGGAATCCAGAAAGGACACATGAAAATGCATTTAATGAATATTTTAAATCAGCTAGGAGCTACTTTAGCTGAAAAGGAAAAAGCACTGGTACATTTTAAAGAAATTTCGGTTTCACATAATGCCGTCGAAAACTTTATAACGCAGTTAAGAAACTAAGCGTTTATAGTTATAACTAAATAGTTTCACTAATTATTTATTGTTTGAAAAGGTCTTTTTACAGCAACGGAAAATTATTACTCACAGGAGAATATGTTGTTCTTGATGGAGCAAAAGCCTTGGCATTACCTACAAAAAAAGGACAAACCCTCACTCTAGCCCCAAGAGATAACAAAGAACTGCTATGGAATAGTTATGATGAAAATAACAATGCCTGGTTTAGTGCTAGCTTTTCTTTAGAAACTTTTGAAGTACTGAAGTGTGATAATTCTAGAATAGCTGCAACGCTACTAAATATTTTAAAAAAGGCCCGGGACTTACAACCTGAATTTTTAACCGGCACAAAAGGAGTTCATGCCATAACTAAAGTAGACTTTCCAAGAAACTGGGGACTTGGAACTTCTTCTACTCTAATTAACAATATTGCACAATGGGCAAAAGTAGACGCTTTTACATTGCTGCAAAATTCGTTTGGGGGTAGCGGATATGATATCGCTGCCGCACAGCACAACAAACCAATTTTTTATTCTTTAGAAAGAAACGTACCTCAGGTGGATGAAATTACACTTTCATGGGATTTTACAGACGCTTTGTTCTTTGTTCATTTAAATCAGAAACAGGACAGCAAAAAAGGAATTTTACGCTATAAAATGCAACCCGCTACTTCGCAAGAACTTCAAAAAATATCAGATTTAACCAAAAAGCTGTTACTGTGTTACTCCCTTTCAGATTTTAGAGCAGTTATAGAGGCGCATGAGCATAGTATTTCAAAAATTATTGGGTTACCAACTGTAAAAGACACTCTTTTTCCAGACTTTACGGGTAGTATTAAAAGCCTTGGCGCCTGGGGCGGTGATTTTATTTTAGCTACCGGAGTGCAGGATGACATGAATTATTTCAGAAAAAAAGGATACACTACCATTGTTGAATTTAACGAAATGCTATTATAAAAAAAGCCCCGAAAAACGGAGCTTCTAAAAATATTTTGAAGCTATCTTCCTTTAAAAGAAATTAGCTCTATTGTCTTCAATTTCTGCAGCTTCTTTTAACGCTGTGTAAATTTGTCCGTTTACAGCAGGAGTTGCTTTAGCATTTAACTGATTTGCATACGATGCGTAATTATCTAATGCAGGCGCAGGATTTAAAGCAAGTACACGTACTTTATACACACCCTTCTCCCCAACAATAAGACCTGTTTCTTCCCCTGGCTTTTTTCCAAAGGCTGTTCCAACCACTAGAGGCTCACTACCAGCTCCTGGCAAAGTTGGGCTTGCCATTGTTACGGCAGTTGCTGTTTGTACAGTTACACCTTGGCTGGATGCTACTTCCTGTAAAGTGGTAGCAGAAATACTTTCTTTAATTTTAGCTGCTTTTTTCTCTTTCTTCAGTATTGGAGTTACTTTTGAAGATGCTTCTGCAATACTCATTAATCCCTTTGGACTCTTACGGGTAAGCTGAGCTACCACATAACCGTCGGTAGTACTAAAACGCTTAATATCCCCTACGCTAGTTTCTTCTTCAAATGCCCACTTTACAATCTCCCTGTTGTTACCAATTCCTGGAATGGTAGCGTCTAGTTTTCCAATTTTGTTTACAGGCTTTAATGGTAGTGAAGCTGCAGAGGCTGTTTCAGCAAAATCTCCTTTTTGAGCATCTATCTCAAAATTGGTTGCTTCACTAAATACGTTGTTCATGGTTTTTTCACTTGCTTCAATTTCTCTTGAAACGGTAGCGACCTTCATTACTTTCTGCGAATTTTTTTGGTCTAATACTTCAATAAGGTGGTATCCAAATCTTGTTTCAACCACTCCCATATCACCCACATTCTTTTCAAAAGAATAATCTCTAAAAGCAGGAACCATCTGGTTGTATGGGAAAAAATCATACACCCCGTCTTTTTCAATACTAGCCACATCTGAAGAGTGCTTTTTTACTAAATCCGGAAACTTCGCTCTATTGGTTTTTACTATCGCCAACAAACTATCTGCAGTTACTTTTGCCTCTTCTTTGGTTCTGGTAATACTATCGGTTGGGTTTAATCCTGTTGGAATTAATATGTGACGTACCTTAGCCGAATCTGGCATCTGGCGCGTTGCTACAACTTTACTTAAGTTGAATGTATTGTCAACTTTATAGGGCCCATAAATAGCACCCGTACTCAGGTTATAGATTGTATCTTTTATAGAAGCCGGCAAATCTTTTTTGTACATCCAGGTATCCTGGTATGCCGTTTCAGAATTTGCATTTACAAATGCTTCTATGTCTTTAGTAGTTGCAAAACCAGCAATAGTATCATTCAATTTTGAAACTTCATTAAACTCTACGGTATCCTTCAGTAAACTTTCAATAGAAGTTTTAGCTTCGTCTATGTCTTCTTGTGAAGCTTTTTCAGAAATAGTTACATACTGAATATCAACTTGTGGAGCTACTTCAAATTCTTTTTTGTTATCCTTAATATAAGCTTCAATCTCACCATCGGTTACAGGTACTTCTTCGTCTGGAATCTTTGTATAAGGTACAAATACAAACTCCAGGTTTGCTTTGTCATTTTCAAATCTGTACTCTTGTTCCCCTTCAGTTAATGTAGAAGCCAACCCTCCTTTTACCATGGTAAAATAAGTGTTCTCCAGGATTGTTTTTTTGGTGTTTTCAACAAAATCGTCCCATTGTTGTGACGCCTGACGATTGGCACGAATACTTGCAATATACTCATCTAACTTAGCCTGACTAAAACGACCCGCTTCGTCCTGAAATGTTTCGTTACCAGCAAGATTAGTACTTAAAGCATCATTTAACTGAGCTTCCTGTACAGTAAGACCTAGCTCTTCGTATTGCTCTTCTAACAAAACGCGCTTTACTTCTTGCTCATACACTGCGTTTATAGCTTGACCCGCTGGTGCATTAGGCCCCATATTACGACGCGCATTTTCTACTTTGGTCATAAAGTCGGTACGGTCTAAATCTACTCCGTTTACAGTAGCCACCGTTGTTTGAGACTTATCTGAAGACAAACCACCGTTACGCAACACATCTGCCAAAACGAAGGAGAACAATGCAAGCGCAATGATAATGATGAGAAAAACCGAGCGTTGTCTAATTTTATTTAAAACTGCCATCTTATTATGTACATTTAACCTTTGCCTTTATGGCGAGAAGGTGTTAATTTATTTTTTAACTAGTGGGCGAAAATACCATTTTCCCACCATTTATGAAAACGTTTGCGTGAAAAAAAAATTGACAGATTTTACGGTATGTTTTTTTATGGTAACAGCTTGAAAAAGTGAAAGAGAGAAAGTTTAAGACGCTTCTAACTGTTTTACTTCTACCAATTCAATTTTGGTGTTGGAGACTTCTAGAATCGTAATTTGGTAATCTTGTATCTCCAGTACTTCGCCTTGCTGGGGAATTTCTTCGGTTACGTGCACAATCATACCTCCTAAAGTTTCATAACTCTCGCTTTCAGGAAGGTCCAGTTTATAAGCTTCATTGAGGTAATCTACTTCGTGTCTTGCTGAAAATTTATAATGATCTTCTGCTATTTCTTCTTCGGTAAGTGCTGCGCTGTCGTGTTCATCTTCAATCTCGCCAAAAAGTTCTTCAATAATATCTTCCACAGTAATAATTCCTGAAGTTCCTCCGTATTCATCTATCACCACAGCCATACTTCTGTGCTTGCGGGTTAAAATATTAAGCACATCTTTTGCCAGCATGGTTTCCGGAACAAAAATAACAGGCATTAATACTTTTTTGAGCGTTTGTGGTTTCTTAAACAACTCAAACGAATGCACATACCCCATTACATCATCAATATTCTCCCGGTAAACAATTATTTTTGAAAGTCCGGTTTCAGAGAATTTTTTTGACAGCTCCTTGGGTGTGGTGGAAATATCGGTTGCAATAACTTCTGTTCTGGGAATCATTACTTCCCTTGCTTTTATTTCTGAAAAATCCAGAGCATTCTGAAATATTTGTATTTCGCTATCTATTTCATCCTTCAGTTCTACCGTTTCCATCTGTTCGCTAATGTAATTACCCAGTTCAATTTTACTAAAGGTGAGTTGTACCGAATCGCCTTCGGTTTTAAAAAGATATTTTAGCACCAGATCTGAAATCCAGATAATAAATTCTGAAATGACAGCAAAAAAGATGTAAAAGAAATAGGCTGGTACGGCAAAAATTTTTACGAGGCTATTGGCATAGATCTGAAAGAATACTTTTGGCAAAAACTCTGCTGTTAATAAAATTACCAGGGTAGAAATAAGTGTTTGCACCAATAAGCCTAAACCGCCATCTATAGTTACGTACTGCATTAATAAATCGCCCATAAAAAACCCGTAAATTACCAGCGCAATATTATTTCCTACTAACATTGTGGCAATAAATTTTGAAGGTCGTGCGGTTATTTTCTGAAGCACTTTTGCCAAAAAATCGTTCTGCTTCTTTTCAATTTCAATATGAATTTTATTGGAAGAAACATACGCAATCTCCATTCCTGAAAAAAAGGCCGAGAACAATAGTGAAGCAACGATTATGATGATGGTATAGTCCAACTATGAGTTATGAGTTATGAGTTATGAGTTATGAGTTATGAGTTATGAGTTATGAGTTATGAGTTATGAAAAATATACGCTTTGTAATCTCTGGGTTTTCAGCAAAAGGAAAATTCTAAGGAACCAAACAACGGTACATACATACGGATTACTGCGCAGAAATTTACTGCCTACTGAATTAGTCTTCTCCTCTTCTTCTTTTTTCAATGTTTTTTCTGAATCTTCTTTTAAAGAAGAACATAAAAACAGCAATTACGGCAAAGAAAATAAACAAATACGCTCTGTTTCTATCAGTTTCCCATTCGGTTATCACTAAATAGATAGCAAATGCCGCCATGGCTAAATACACATATTCAAAAAGCTGGTATACTTTATTGGTCATCTTTTAAATTATTTTTGTCAATAAGTTGCGTTCCCTGATTGTTACGCGATATAAAGGTAGTAAAATCCTGATTAGAGTCGAAACTAGCTCCATTATTTACCGAGCCGTCTTTTAATTGTATCTGGTAGGGCTGGTCTGTAAAAACCCATTCTTTTGCCTGGTCCCAATACAACTGTTCTGCCTTAAGTACTACACTATCACTAGTAACTACCACTACATTTTCACGAAGATCTACCAGGCCTGTTTTTTCATAACGTATGGCATAATCTGAAAACACGGTGCTTAGTTCCCCGTCCTGCCAAAAGTACAACTCAAGTCCTTTTGGAAACTCGGTATAGGGAAATTCTTTATTAGCAAAATCCAAGAACTCTGGGGCTATCAAATTTGCTACTACTTTTCCAGAGTCTGTATATTTTGTGTTCATCCCCTTTCCTTCTCCAAGAGGGAGGTTATCTGCCTGTTGTAATTTTTGAACGTTGCTGTAGTTCCCTTCACATGAAAAAAGCGCAATGACGAAACCAATCGCCATTACGCTTTTAAACATATAGTGTATGTTAATCATTCTTATAAATTAGGCACTTTTACACTACCACCAACCCAACAGTTAAAGGTAATGGTTTGCCCTGCTTTTCCAGAGCTAAAAATATCACTCTTACTTGGGGCATACCCTCTGTAAGAACTCGCTGTAGCATTTGCTGTTCCGGCAATACTACCATCTACTCTTGCTGCTCTGTCGGCCATTTCGGCGGCTTTCCAGTACATTGCTCTTTTTTCAAAAGCAGTAGTTCCACAGTTGTTTGCGCTATCGGCATACATTTTAGCAATTCGTAAATATGCTATTCCTTTAGATGGGTTTTGCTCTAGTGCCTTGTTGTAGTAAGTTCTTGCACTACTAAGGCTTCCCTTTTTTCTCATGTTTTCAGCAATAGAGAAATATACATCTGCCTTAGCTTTAGGCTTTGTTTCAAGCTCTGCAGCCTGGTTATAATACTCCATAGCCTTGCTTGCATTTCCATCTCTTTCGGCCAGTTTTCCTAAGTAGAAAGCAGACCTTGCAGAAGGCTCAATAGTATGTAACTGTTGTACCAGTTTAAAGAACATTGGAGTTTCACACTCTTTAGCATTCAGTTTTCCTGCGGCACTTTTTAACCAGTTTACGTCGTTCTTCTTTTCTTCGAACAATCTTTCGTACAACGGAATAAGGTTAGGACAGTCTGCCAGGATACCTAGCTTACCATTTACACTACCTTTTACTTTACCGTAAGCACCTAGGTTTGTTTCGTAGTTTTTCAGGTATTTCTTTTCTTTTGTAGACAATGCAGTACCTGCATCTTCTTTTTCTATCAGCTTTGTCAGTTTTCCTGAAAGTTCAATCTCTTCCTTTTCCAGCTTATCTATGATGGTATCATATAAGTTGAATACTTCCTGAATATCTTTTTTACCCTCATCGTGTAAATCTACAGCAAGAGAGAAATATGTGTACAAACTCTTTGCACTGGTAAAGGTTTCTTCGTCTTTCTTAAAAGCAGCATCAAAAGCATTAAATTGCTCCATTTTGGTTCCAACACCTGCGTCATATTTTACTTGCGCGATGTTTGCCAGCTCTCTACCTTCTTTTGTTTTAGAAGCAAAATACTTCATACGCATAGCCAGGTTTTGTTCAAGATCTGCTATTTTGCTTTTGTCTCCTTTTTCAATTAAATCTTCAAACATTTTAGATCCATATTGATATACAGCCATACTCCAGTTAGGGCATTTGTCTACTAAAGGCTTGTAATGTGGCAAAGCTCCTTCATAGTTTCCCGCTTTAGCAGGAGCTGTATATAAAGAACCCAGCGTTGCACACTCGTCCTGTGCAAAAGACTTGCTACCAAAGGCAACAAATAGTATTGCTGCAATTAAAATTGCTTTCGTTTTCATAGTGTTAGTGTTTATATAAGTGTTATTCATAATATCTTTTTTCAAACCATTTATCATTTAATGATAAACTTAAAAATGTATTGAAGAAGTTTTCTTTTACCAAACCAAAGTCTTTTGTTCCGCGGGTTCCAATTTCAAAACCAAGGTTTACATTAGAGAACAATCTCCCTACGGGTAAACCAACTCCAAAAGATATGCCAAACTCATTAATGTCTTGTCCATTCACGTTAATTCCCGTTTCTTCAAACCTAAAACCACCTCTATACACCACTCGTTGCCAGTAATTACCAATAGCATTGTAATTAGGGATGTAAAACCCTCCAACTTTATATTTACTGGCATCGTTAAACGACACATTATCTATAGTAAAGGTACGGTTGGTAAAATTACTGGTTTTTTGATCGGTATACTCGGCTCCTACAAACCATTTTTTGTCCTGCCCAATCCCTGCTCCCAGTGTCCATTGAGAAGGAAATGTGAAGTCTGTATCACTTACAAGTATTTCGCGTCTATCAATTTCAGCTTCTGCACCACTGTCTATTTCAAGTAGTGTTGAAATGGTTCGGGAATTTTCTGAAGTAAAATTTGTTTCGGGAGTATAGGTTAGTGAGGTAAACAATTTTAATTTTTCTGTGATCATCCTTTTGTAGGTAGCTCCAATATTAAAACTAAAGCCCAGAAGATCGCTTCGGTTTTGCTCACGCGTACCATATTGTACATTTTCTTGGCGGCTTGTAGCAATGTTTTCTATATTTCCGAAGTTATAATTTCCATCTACCCCAATATTTAAGCCATCCGAAATTTTATAGGCGATTGTTAAAAATGCTTTGTTTAATCCTCCCGATCCTTCGTACTGGGTAATTCCCTGTGCATTTTCCCCTTCAAGCTGGTACCCAACGGCTGTATAAGGAATTAATCCAAAAGAAGCCCCAAACTTATCTCCAACAGGAATTCCCACCGCAAGGTAATCTAACGAAGTAGTGGTAGCCCGCTGGTCTTGGTCATCGGTTAATAAGGTTACAACCTTATGGCTGGCACCTACTGTGAAGTTAGTGAGTTTTAAATCTGCCACTCCAGCCGGGTTTTGCAGGCTTAGGTGGATACTGTCTGTATATACACTGATGCCAGACATGGCCCTGTTTTCTGCAGTTCCTTTAAATTTTAAAGTTCCAATTCCGTAGAATGAATAAGGAGAGGTTGTCCCTTCCTGGGCTTGAGAAACTCCTATTGCAAGGAGTAAAAATAATACTGAAAATTTCTTTAACATTCCTATGTGTTATGTTCTAAAATGTGGTCCAAGCCCTCCAATAAAAAATTAGGGATGGCAAAGATGCTATTTTTTAGGCTATCTCGCAACAAATGAGCATCGCCTCCTGTTAAAATAATGATAAAATCGGGATATTTTTCACGATAAAATCCTATGAATCCGTCAATTTCGTTTACAACCCCTAAAAAAACACCGCTATGGATTGCTTTTTCGGTAGTATCTCCTATTGTATTGGCAGGTAGTGTTGGTGACAGTAACGGTAAATTTGCCGTAAACGTATGCAGGGCTTTATAACGCATTTGAAGCCCTGGTGAAATACCTCCGCCCAGGTAGTTGTTTTCAGCAGTTAAAAAATCGTAGGTAATACAGCTACCAACATCTACAATAAGAACATTTTTCTTTGGAAATTGAATTGCTGCAGCACTTACCAACGCAATACGATCTACCCCTAGCGTTTTTGGAGTTGCGTACTTATTTACAAAAGGAACCAATGTATCTTTTGTAAGTTGAAGCAATTCTAATTTATTTTGAAGCAACTGCAAAGCCGTATCGGGAAAATTCCCTACTGACGAAATGATGGCTTTAGACACTTCCGGAAAATCATGAAAGACTTTTTCCAGAGTTTCCAAAACATTTTCTTTAGTAACCCGCATTACATGCAGTAGCTTCGATTGCTCAAAGACTGCTAGTTTAATGTAAGTATTTCCTACGTCTACTATAAGATTCATGAATTGTAAAGACTAGAAAGTTAAGGTGATGTTTCAAAAAATTTATCCCAATTAGCTTAAAACAAAAATACCCGAGCAAAAGCTCGGGTATTTTGTGGTACCTCCAGGAATCGAACCAGGGACACATGGATTTTCAGTCCATTGCTCTACCAACTGAGCTAAGGTACCTGCTTAAAGCGGGTGCAAATATAAGTTTATTTTAAGTAATGCAAAATTTATTTATAAAAAAACCGAAACAATTTTGTTTCGGTTTAAAATTTTATACCGCAACCCTTAGGCTGCCAAAGCACGACCTTTCAATCGTTTTTCTATTTTTTGTTTTATAACTGTAAGACGCTTCATTAAATCCATTAAGGCAGCATCTTTATTTTGCTTGTAAATTTCATTAACACCTAAAATCAATTCTTTTGCTTTTCGGCTTGCCACAATTCTATCGCTTGTGGTTTTGAAGGTGAGTTTCTCTTGCTCAAATTGCAAGGCTTCGTTTATAATATCCATATGCTCATAAATTAAAGGTTGGAACTTATCGTAATTCTCTAAAAAGAAAACTAAAAATACTTCAGTTTAGTGTCTGAAATCAAAATTTAAACAAAACTTTAACACAGTACGATTTTAAACGCTTCAAAGGTACATTTTTAACAGTAAATAGTACCTTTACCGCCCATAAATGTTCCTTATGAGAAAATTGCTTTTACCAATACTATTTTTTACCATCACCTACGGTCAGGCACAAATTTTAAATGCAGAATCCCTCCGAAAAGTTACCGACACTTCCGGGTTTTCGGGATCGGCAAGCGCCAATTTCGCACTCAAACGAAATGTGAACGATTTTGTGACACTGGGGAGCGATATGCACGTTCAGTATAAAAACAACAACCACCTTGCGCTATTTAAAAACGACGTGAATTTTCAGAAAATTGAAGGCGAAAAATTTGAAAACAGCCTCATATCCCACCTGCGTTACAATTATAAAATCCACCCACGGGTTGCCTGGGAGGTGTTTGTGCAAGGACAATACAACAAGATAAACCTTATTGAGTTTAGAGGTCTTGCAGGTACTGGCCCAAGGGTTAAACTCACCAATTCTGAAACATACAAATTTTATGTAGGCGCTGCAGCTATGTACGAATACGAAGAGCTTTTAGACGAGGTAACCCCCATCCAACGAAGTTTTAGGGGAAGTTCCTACGTTTCATTTAGCCTGTACCCTAGAGATAATATTAGCATTATTAGCACCACCTATTACCAACCTCTTTTTAACAACTTTAGCGACTACCGAATTTCCAGCCAAAGTTCGCTATTGGTTGGATTATTTAGTAATTTTTCGGTAAAACTAAGCCACACATTTGTGTATGATGCGTTTCCGGCAGTTGGTATTCCCAATTCGCAATATGAGTTTACCACGGGGGTAGCCTATACGTTTGATTGATTAGGATTAAGCTTTTTTTAGAAAAGCGGTATAAGCTTATTTGAAATTTAATAAATCTCATTAAATTACTTTTTCTTAGATTCCAATAAAAAAGGCGTAAACCAATCCCATGAAATCCCAAAGGAGAACCTAGGGAAATCATCTACAAAACGGTAATTATAGTCATCGAATCCAAAATCGAACTGGCCAAAAAATCCAAGATCTGTATTCCACGGATGCACAATTAATTTGGTTTGAGAACGATAAGGAGTAACCGAAGGATGCGCTCCTAACTGTAAAAAAACATCCTGCCCGGCAACCATGCGCATTCCCTTCCAGTAAAAAGTATACTCGTAATTTGCTTCCAGGCGATGCCTGCCAAAAATATCGATATCTTTTGGGTTATAGCCTCCAAAATCAATAATCCCGAAAAAATTATCATGATACAGTTGGTAGGTTACCGTATAACTATGGATGCGTTTAGGAATACTATTATCTATAAATTTATTTTGCCGGTAGTTAAAAGAAATGCGGGTAAGATTTGTTGAAAAATTACCTGTTTTCCTATTTAAAATTTCAGCCAGATTAGTATCGTCGGTAATGGTCTCATACACCGCCTGACCCTCG
>PANU01000003.1 GCA_002707745.1 Flavobacteriaceae bacterium | reverse complement strand
TAAAAAGTTAGAAGCTAAAGGAAAAAAAACAATTTTACTGGGGGTCTCTTATGCGCTTCTGGACTTAATTGAAAAAGAACAATTTCAGTTAAAACACACTATTATTATGGAAACCGGCGGAATGAAAGGACGCCGCAAAGAAATGGTAAAACCAGAGCTCCACGACCTTTTAAAAAAAGGATTTGGGGTGTCTGAAATTCATAGTGAATACGGGATGACAGAGTTACTCTCCCAAGCCTATTCCAAAGGGAAAGGACTATACCAATGCCCCCCCTGGATGAAAGTATTCACCCGTGATACTGAGGACGCGCTTACATATGTTACCGGAAAAACGGGAGGATTAAACATTATAGATCTGGCAAACACCTATTCCTGCGCTTTTATTGCTACACAAGACCTAGGCAAACTGCACCCCGACCAGACGTTTGAGGTTATGGGACGTTTTGACAACAGTGACATTCGCGGATGCAATTTAATGGTACTTTAAAAAAACAAGTGTACCAGGGTTTATAAGTTTCAAATTAAACCAGTGTAAGTACTGTTTAGAAAATGCGACCTAGTATGCGTTATGAAAAAAATTTCTTTTATAGTAGCGCTCTTGTTTTCGGTAACCTTAAGTGCTCAGGATATTCACACCAAAAATGGATATGCTGCCGAAGGGTATGACGTGGTTGCCTATTTTAGCAATCAAGCGTTGGAAGGCGACAAAATAAACACCACAACGCACGGCGGGGTAAAATATAAATTTGCTACCGATAAAAATTTAAAAACCTTCATGGCAAATCCCGAAAAATATACCCCACAATACGGGGGTTATTGTGCCTACCAAATTGCAAATAAAGGTAAACGGGTTCAAATAGATCCGGAATCCTACCAGATTATGGACGGGAAATTGTACTTATTTTACGATTTTCTTTTTATAGATACTTTAAAAAAGTGGAACAAGGAAGGACCAGAAATAATGCAGGAAAAAGCAGATAAAAACTGGGAAGAGATGCAAATGGGCCACTTAGAAATGGACAATTACAAATAATTTTTTAGTTGATAGTTAGTTAGTTGAAAACCCTTCCTGAAAGTATATCTGGGAAGGGTTTCTTTTTTTACTTTATTTAGACTACTCGGGCTAAAAAATCACTCCATTTTAAACAATTTTTAGAATAAAATAGTTCTTCTTACCTCTTTGTAATAAAACAAAGGTGTTGTTTATTAAATCTTCAGAAGTTACTACATAGGTATCGGTTACCTTTTCTTTATTTACTGAAATGGAATTTTCTTTTAATGCACGTCTTGCTTCCCCGTTACTTTTAAGGAAACCCGTTTTTTCGGCCAAAGCGCCTATAATATCCAAACCCTTTGTAATTTCTTCTTCTGAAATCTCAGCTTGTGGTACCCCGTCAAAAATATCAAGAAAAGTCTGCTCATCCAACGTCTTTATATCGGCCGAAGTTGATTTTCCAAACAAAATAGAAGATGCTTTTACTGCATTTTCTAGCTGCTCTTCGCCATGCACCGTTTTAGTTACTTCTTCAGCCAAGCGTTTTTGCAGGGCTCTTGCATGGGGAGCTTTGGCATGTTCAGCCACTAAGGCATCAATTGTTTTTTTATCTAAAAAAGTGAAAATCTTGATATATTTTTCGGCATCTTCATCGCTGGTGTTCAACCAGTATTGATAAAACTTATAGGGAGAGGTGCGTTTAGCGTCCAGCCATACATTTCCGCCTTCACTCTTTCCAAATTTACTCCCATCACTTTTAGTAATCAACGGGCAGGTAAGCGCGTAGCCTTTACCACCGCCAATTCTTCTAATAAGTTCGGTACCCGTAGTAATATTTCCCCATTGGTCGCTTCCGCCCATTTGGAGCGTACAGTTTTTGTTTTTATACAGATGTAAAAAATCGTATCCCTGCACCATCTGGTAGGTAAACTCGGTAAAACTCATCCCATCGGCCTCTTCGCCCGTCAATCTTTTTTTAACCGAATCTTTCGCCATCATGTAATTAACCGTGATATGCTTCCCAACATCACGAATAAATCCCAGAAAACTAAAATCTTTCATCCAGTCGTAATTATTCACCATCACTGCTTCATTGGCAGCTCCTGAAGTGAAATCCAGAAAATGAGATAGCTGCTTCCGTACACATTCCTGATTATGACGCAGGGTTTCTTCATCCAGTAAATTCCGTTCGCTGCTTTTTCCCGAAGGATCACCAATCATCCCGGTTGCACCGCCTACTAACGCAACTGGTTTATGTCCTGCACGCTGAAAAAACGCCAATAGCATAATAGGCACCAGGTTCCCAATGTGGAGGCTGTCTGCTGTAGGGTCAAATCCCACGTAGGCACTGCGCATCTGTTCCAAAAGATGTTCTTCGGTTTCTGGCATCACATCATGTACCATGCCTCGCCATTGTAGTTCTTCAACAAAATTCTGTAAGCTCATTTTTTCTATTTTGGGCAAAGATAAACCGATGCGTCTAAACTAGAAAGCATCCCATAAAAAATAGTATTTTCGTAGTATGATTCTAGTTACAGGCGGCACAGGTTTGGTAGGAAGCCATTTGCTCTATCTTTTATTGAAAGAGGGCAAAAAAGTGCGTGCCATCCACAGAAAAGGAAGTGATCTTACTGTGATTAACAAAGTGTTTTCCTATTATACCGCAGACACCATACCGTTACTTAAAAATCTGGAGTGGTTTGAAGCGAACATCACCGATATTCCAAAACTTGAGATTGCTTTTAAGGATATTACCCACGTGTATCACGCAGCTGCTTATGTAGATTTTAACCCAAAAAACTACTACAAACTAAAAAAAACCAATATTGAAGGCACCGCAAACGTGGTGAATTTGTGTATCTCAAACAAAGTGACAAAATTGTGCTACGTGAGTTCTATTGCCACGCTGGGAGATGCTATAAACAATGAGGTAATTGACGAGTCAACTTATTGGAATCCTGAGGCAAATAACAGCGTATATGCCATCACAAAATATGGTGCCGAAATGGAAGTATGGCGTGCCACTCAGGAAGGATTGGATGCCGTCATTGTAAATCCTGGTGTGATTCTAGGTGAAGGACTATGGTATAAAGGCAGCGGTAGTATTATAAAACGAATGGCCAAAGGACTAACCTATTACACTACCGGAGGTATTGGACTGGTAGATGTGCAGGATGTAACCCGTGCTATGGTTACACTAATGCAAAGTACAGTAAAAAACAAACGCTTTATACTGGTAGGCAAAAATGTACTTTACAAAGATTTTTTGGGAGGTTTAGCTGAAAAATTAAATAAGAAGGCACCTTCAAAAAAAATAGCCAAATGGAAGTTGGTCTTGTTTAGTAAACTGGATTGGTTTTTTAGCTTTTTATTTGGCACAAAAAGAAAGCTTTTAAGAACCCACGTTGCATCCCTCTACAAATTTGACACTTACGACGGAAGCGCCATTACAGAAGAAATTAATTTTGAATACACCCCACTGGAACAAACCTTTGAAAGGGTAGTTAAAAACTTTAAAAAAGAAAGTACTACTGCTCCAAAGAAGTAGCCGAATCTACCATAATCCTGCCTTCGGTACTAGCACTATCTATTGCTTCCTCGACTTCTTCTAATTCATCCACAGAAAGAGAGTCTCCCGCTTTTCGTTTTGCTCTTATTTCTGCATTTAACTTAAGTTTCCGATCGTTTTCCTCGGTTTTTAGAACTTCCAGTTTTTCTTCAATGTTTTGAAAAATAGCATTGTAGGCATCTAAATCTGATGCGTAATAGGCGTTACTTTTTGCAAATTGCAAACTATCTACACTGTATTTCTTAAATAAAAAAGAGTCTATTTTTACTCCTTTTTTTTGCATCGATTTATTATCTACACTCCTGGCGGCATTGCCCAGGTAAATTTCAGAGAGTAGCGCTACCATGACATCTTCAGGAATGAGATTATCGGGCTTTTCAGGCTTTTTAACATCCTGGCAGCTCAAAAGCAACATACAGAGTACTATGTAAAAAAAATGTTTCATTAACGGTTAAAAGTAATTCGCTCTCCGTGTGTTCTGTTTGGAAATTTTCCGTTTTCGTATGCCAGCACACCATTTATAAAGGTATGTGTAATACGTGATCTGAAGGTAGTGCCTTCAAACGGAGACCAGCCACATTTATAGTCGATATTTTCTTTGGTTACAGTCCAGGGTGCGTTGGGATCTACCAAAACCAAGTCTGCTTTATAGCCTTCTTTAATATATCCACGCTTTTCTATTTGAAATAAAATAGCAGGATTATGTGCCGTTTTCTGAACAATTTTTTCGACTGAAATCCGTCCGCGATGATGCATCTCGAACAAGGCCTCCAGGGCATGTTGTACCAGTGGGCCTCCAGAAGGGGCTTTGTTATACACATTCTTTTTCTCTTCGGCGGTATGCGGGGCGTGGTCTGTAGCAATCACGTCTATCCTGTCGTCATTAAGTGCTTTCCAGAGTCCGTCACGATCCTTTTCAGACTTTACGGCTGGGTTCCACTTAATTTTAGTTCCTTTTTCGGCATAATCGGCATCGGTAAACCACAGGTGATGTACACAAACTTCGGCTGTAATTTTCTTTTCTGAAAGTGGCTTTTTGTTACTAAAAAGATGTGTTTCTTTTTCTGTAGACAGATGAAAAACATGCAACCTGGCGCCGGTTTTTTTTGCCAACTCAATAGCTTTGCTTGAGGAAATATAACAAGCTTCTGCACTTCTAATTTTGGGATGTTCTGAAATTGGAATGTCTTCTCCAAACTTTTTGAGTGCAGCTTCCATATTTTTTTTGATGGTTGCTTCGTCTTCACAATGAACTGAAATAAGCAGTTTACTTTTACTGAAAATTTCTTCAATTGTTTTTGGGTTGTCTACCAGCATATTTCCTGTAGAGGAACCCAGAAATAATTTTAGCCCAGCTACTTTCTTTGGATCCACTTTTAAAATTTCAGTAAGATTGTCGTTAGTACCCCCAAACATAAAAGAGTAGTTGGCCCAGGAAGTTTCTTTGGCGCGTGCAAATTTTTCTTCCAGCAATTCTATGGTTGTTGCTTGCGGAACGGTATTGGGCATTTCAATAAAAGTGGTAATCCCACCTGCAACGGCTGCACGCGACTCGGTTTCGATAGTTGCTTTATGGGTAAGTCCGGGTTCACGAAAATGTACCTGATCATCTATCATTCCGGGGATAAGGTAGTGGCCATCGGCATCAATAATTTTTGTGTCGCCCGTCTTGGCGCTTATGCTTCCAATTTCGGCGATACGATCGGCTACGATTAAAACATCTCCTTGTGTGATGCTTCCTTCGTTTACAATTTTTGCATTCTTAATTAAGATTGGGTGCATTAAATTTCGTTAAAGTTATGGTTGCCAAAAAGGCTTTTAAATTTCATTTTAAGAACACCAAAAACAGCTTCAGAAATAATACTTCCGCTCATTTTAGATTCTCCTTTGGTCCTGTCTGTAAAAATTACAGGTACTTCTATAATACTGAATTTTGCCAGATATGCTTTAAATTTCATTTCAATCTGAAACGCATATCCTACAAACTGAATTTTATCCAGATTTATTTTGCGCAGTACATTGTGGTGGTAACACACAAAACCTGCAGTGGTATCATAAATTTCCATTCGTGTAACAAACCGAACGTATTTGGAAGCCAGCCATGATAACAACACACGACTCATAGGCCAGTTAACTACATTTACGCCTTTCACATAACGCGAACCAATAGCCATATCGTATCCACCTTTTAAACACGCATTGTGCAACCTGATAAGGTCGTTGGGGTTATGGGAAAAATCGGCATCCATTTCAAAAATATACTCATATTCCCTTTGCAGCGCCCACTTAAAACCGTGAATATACGCGGTACCCAATCCCATTTTTCCTTCTCGTTCTGTTAGGAATAACTGCTCTGGAAATTCCTGCATAAGTTCCTTTACCTGTTGTGCAGTTCCGTCGGGTGAGTTATCGTCTACCACCAACACAGTATACGCTCGTTGTAATGAAAACACATTGCGAAGTAATCGCTCTATGTTTTCAATTTCATTATAGGTAGGTATGACCACGAGGGCGTTGGACATGCAATAATTTTAGGACAAATGTACTTGTTTTTACTCACATATTGTTGGTAAAATCATCAATAGAAATAGCCAATCACCACATATTTCTACTAATTTTACCACAATGGATTATGTAGCACGTACTTGGGAAAATTTAGACTGGGTCACACTAATTTTGGTGGGGTGCCTGCTTTGTTACAGCTTAGCAAAATACGTATACCCAAAACGTTTTCAGGAATTTATGATGTTAGCGCTTAGCAATAAATATTTTTTGGTTTTAGGAAAAGGAGACGAAATTAAGCATCCATTTAATATTTTATTATTTATCCCACAGGTTCTTTTAGTGTCACTATTTATCTTTCTTTTTATAAAAATTAAGGAGGAGCCTGCCTTAGATTCACCCTTGTTGTTATTTCTTCAGATTTGTACAGCCTATTCGGTATTTGTCCTTTCTAAATTTATGATTGAAAAACTAATTGGTGCTATTTTTAATATAGAACCTTTAATAAACAGATACCTGTATCAAAAATTAAGTTATCGAAATTTACTCGCAGCACTCTTTTTTATTGGAAACTTACTGTTCTTTTACGTTATTGAACCTACCGTTCTTGCCATGCTTATTTTTATTGGTCTACTCCTATTACTTAACGGTATTAGTTTGTTTTATAGCTATAAAACTAACAGTAACGTTATTTATAGCCAGTTGTTTTATTTTATTTTGTATCTTTGCGCACTTGAAATTTCACCCTATATAATTCTTTATAAAGCGTTTATATAGCATTAGAAATATTAAAAAATTGCACCGTTTATGAAAGTGAAAACTATTTTAGTTTCGCAACCTGAGCCAAAGGTTGAAAACTCCCCTTATTTTGATTTGATTGATAAACAAAAGGTGAAAATAGATTTTCGCCCGTTTATACATGTAGAGGGCGTTTCCGGAAAAGAGGTTCGTTCGCAAAAAGTAGATCTTGGAAATTTCACTGCTGTTATTTTAACCAGTAGAAATGCAGTAGACCATTACTTTAGAATTGCAGACGAAATGCGCTTTAAAGTGCCGGACAGCATGAAATACTTCTGCCAGAGTGAGGCCGTTGCTTATTACCTTCAAAAATATGTAGTGTACCGTAAGCGTAAAATTTATGTGGGTAAAAGAACATTTACCGAACTTTCGCCGCTTATTAAAAAATACAAAACCGAAAAATTTCTATTACCTTCTTCAGATAAGCTGAAGCCAGAGGTACCTACTGTTTTAAACGACCTGAAAGTAAACTGGAAACAAGCTACTTTCTACAAAACTGTGGTGAGCGACCTGTCTGATCTTGAGAATGTTTTTTATGATATTTTAGTATTCTTTAGTCCTAGCGGTATCGTTTCGCTTTTAGAAAACTTCCCTAACTTTAAACAAAACGACACCCGTATTGCAGTATTTGGAAACACTACTGTAAAAGCAGCAGCCGACAATGGCCTGCGGGTAGACATCCAAGCTCCAACCCCAGAGACACCTTCTATGACTATGGCATTGGAAAAGTATATAAAGGAAGCCAACAAAGGAAAATAAGCTTCAGTATACTGAGTAGTGAGAAAAAATTAAAAAGCTCCGAAGTTTTAAAACTTCGGAGCTTTTTTAGTTTAGTTTAGTTCAGGCTTTTTTATCCTCCTATGGGTGCACCAGCCATAATTTCGGCATTGGCAAATTCTTCAAATTTCTTAAAGTTCTCCTTAAAGGAAGTAGCCAGTTCTTTTGCTTGTATATCGTACGCTTTTTCGTTGCTCCACGTTCCTTTCGGGTTTAATACTTCGCTAGGAACATTAGGGCAGTTTTGTGGTACATCCAATCCAAAAATAGGATGGTTTTCATACGCTACATTATCTAATTCTCCATTTAAAGCAGCTGTAATCATTGCTCTGGTATACTTCAGTTTCATGCGACTACCTACTCCGTAGGGACCTCCTGTCCAGCCTGTATTTACCAGCCATACATTAACATTGGCATCCTTCATTTTGGTGCTTAACATTTCTGCATATTTTGTTGGGTGTAATGGCATAAACGGGGCTCCAAAACAAGCTGAAAAGTTAGGAGTTGGTTCATTAATTCCTTCTTCGGTACCCGCTACTTTTGCTGTGTAACCACTTATAAAGTGATACGCCGCCTGTCCAGGAGTTAATTTTGAAATAGGAGGCAATACACCAAACGCATCGGCAGTTAAAAAGAAAATGTTTTTTGGATTTTCACCAATGGAAGGTTCCTGAATATTATCTATATGATAAATCGGGTAGCTTACCCGTGTATTTTGCGTGATTGAAGTATCGGCATAATTTACGTGGCCTTCGGCATCCATCACTACATTTTCCAGAATAGCGCCTGGTTTAATAGCGTTGTAAATATCCGGCTCGTTTTCTTCAGAAAGGTTAATTACTTTTGCATAACAGCCTCCTTCAAAATTAAAAATTCTATTTTCGGCTGTCCATCCGTGCTCATCATCACCAATTAACTTTCTCTCAGGATCTGCAGAAAGTGTTGTCTTACCGGTTCCAGACAATCCGAAGAAAATAGCTGTTTCTCCATTTTCTCCCACATTGGCAGAACAGTGCATGGGCATGGTGTTTTTATCCACCGGAAGAATAAAATTTAAGGCTGAAAAAATACCTTTTTTAATCTCACCTGTATAACCCGTACCGCCAATTAAAGCGATTTTCTTGGTAAAGTTTAAGATGGCAAAGTTATGTTGTCTTGTTCCGTCAACTTTAGGATCTGCCATAAAGCCCGGTGCATTCACAATAAGCCATTCCGGATCGAACCCTTGCAATTCTGCTTCGGTTGGTCGCAAAAACATATTGTGAGCAAACATATTACTCCATGGGTATTCGTTTATAACACGAATATTTAAACGGTATTTTGGATCTGCACACGCATAACTATCGCGCACATAAATTTCTTTTTCAGACAGGTAGTTTGTTACTTTATTATAAAGCGCATCAAACATATCGGTAGGGAACGGAATGTTAATAGTACCCCACCACACTTTATCGCGGGTAACATCGTCCTTAACTATAAATCTGTCTTTTGGGGATCGCCCTGTAAATTCGCCCGTATTAATAGCGAGTGCTCCAGTGCTGGCTTCTTTGCCCATCCCTTTTGTAAGGGTTTCATCGTGCAAAGCAGCAGAGGGAAGTTGATAATGTACGTTGGCATTTTTAATTCCGTATTGCTCTACGGAAATTGTTTTGGTAGCTTGGTTTTTATCGACCATAACTTGTTTTAATTGTTGTGACTGCAAAAATAAGAAATATGCAACACAAAGTATCTTTAAAAAATGGTAATTATCCTCTTTTGTATGTTAATAACCCATAAGCCAACCTCACCCATCCCAAAATAAAAAACAAACCACCAACAGGTGTTACGGGTCCCAGGAACGAAACCGAAAACGATAGCTGTTCATTTAAAGCCAGCAAATATAAAGAGCCGGAAAAGAAAAGCACTCCAAAACAAAAGAAGCGAAATACCCATTTTTTGGTTGCCAAAGGTATTCCGGAAGCAAAACCAACTACCAGCAAAGCGATTACATGATACATTTGGTAACGTACGCCTGTTTCAAAAGTAGTTAGCGATTCGGCCGCAACCAATTGTTTTAATCCGTGTGCCCCAAATGCACCAATAGCAATAGTTACAGCTGCCAAAATTGAAGCTGTTACCACAATATTTTTACTCAATTTATCCATAAATGTGTATCACAATTAGTACATTCGCTTGCTATAAAAGTATACTTCAAAGATAACCAAAACCCCACAAATGCGTAACATTTTAATTATTGGCGCCGGACGTTCTGCCACAAGTTTAATAAAGTATTTACTAGACAAATCTGATGCCGAAGATCTTTTCCTTACTATTGGCGACCTCAACATTCAAAGTGCTCAAAAGTTTACGAGCGGCCATCCCAATGGTCGTGGAATTTTACTGGATGTTTTTAATGCCTCCCAACGTCGTGAAGCAGTTGAAAACGCAGATATTGTAATTTCCATGTTGCCTGCACGTTACCATATAGATGTAGCAAAAGACTGCCTGGAATTTGGCAAGAGTTTGGTGACCGCTTCCTATATAAGTAACGAGATGCAATTGCTGGATCCAAAAGTAAAAGCTAAAGGGTTGGTTTTTATGAACGAAATTGGCCTGGACCCCGGCATTGACCATATGAGTGCAATGCAGGTAATAGATCGTATTCGGGACAAAGGCGGAAAAATGTTGTTGTTTGAAAGTTTTACAGGCGGTCTTGTCGCTCCAGAAAGTGACGATAACCTCTGGCATTACAAATTTACATGGAACCCGCGAAACGTGGTTGTGGCAGGACAAGGAGGCGCTGCAGAATTTATTCAGGAAGGCACCTATAAATATATCCCCTATCACAGACTCTTTAGAAGAACTGAATTTTTAGATATTGAGGGCCATGGAAGATTTGAAGGCTATGCAAACCGAAATTCCCTGAAATACAGAAGTGTGTATGGTCTTGAAGATGTATTAACATTGTATCGAGGTACTATTCGCCGTGTTGGCTTTAGCAAGGCATGGAATATGTTTGTACAATTAGGAATGACAGACGATGGGTACACCATTCCAGATTCTGAAAATTTAAGCTATCGGGATTTTGTAAACCTATTTTTACCCTACTCCCCAACCGATTCGGTAGAGCTAAAGCTACGTCACAACCTAAAAATAGATCAGGACGACCTGATGTGGGGGAAATTACAGGAACTGGATCTTTTTAATACCGAAAAGAAAATTGGTATCCCAGATGCAACACCTGCCAAAGCCCTTCAGAAAATATTGGAAGATAAGTGGACCCTGCAGCCTAACGATAAGGATATGATTGTAATGTACCATAAATTTGGATACGAGCTAAAAGGCAAAAAACACCAAATAGACAGCAGCATGGTCATTAATGGTGACGACCAAACCTATACAGCCATGGCAAAAACAGTTGGCCTACCCGTTGCCATTGCTACCCTGAAAATTTTAAACGAAGAAATTACCACTCCCGGGGTGCAACTTCCTATTAAAAAAGAAGTATACGAACCTATTTTAAAGGAAATGGAAGACTACGGAATTCGTTTTACTGAAAAAGAAGTGTCCTATTTAGGGTATAATCCTGATAATGTGGTTGGATAATTTGATGCAGTAGTTAAATGCAAAGTCAGCTGTTATAAGGAGTGTCATAAGAATGGTGCAAGAGTGACGTAAGCCTTAAAACAAAATATAGCTCATTAATAGATACGTTTGTGATGCAAGATAAACAACAACAGATCATTGCTAACACTGTAAAAAAACACCGTATTGCCATGGGATATACCCAACAAGAATTAGCTGACGTTTCAAACATAAGTCTCCGTTCTATCCAACGGATTGAAAAAGGACAAGTCACTCCGAGAATGCATACTTTAAAGGTGCTTGCTAATCATTTGGGCTTTTCATTAGACCTGTTAGACAATCGCGATAAAGCCATACGAGCTCCAAAACATAAGAAGAAAATCGCCCTATATGTTGGAGGTTTGGTTGTTCTAATTCTTTTGGCCTTGGCCTACCTCGCTCAATCGCCAAATTTTCCAGAAACCACTTTCGAACTTCTTCTGTTTATTGCACTAGTAATTAGTGGCATTAGCATGCTGTTGTACAGGCTTATTAAGTGACTTTGTTATGATCGGAATCCTTATCATCCTGATACTCTCATGGGGACTACTCTATGTATTTGAGAAAAAAGACCTTCGGACCCTAGGTGCTTTTCCGCTTACAAAAAGAATACTTCAATTTATCACGGGTTTGTTTTTTACCTTGATATTAAATGGGATCGTAGTATATATTCAATCTGAAATTTCGCAACGTACCTGGACTCTACAACCTTCTATACATATTTCAGAAATAGCCCTGTCTTTTTGGTATCATTTAAAATCTGCTGTATACGAAGAGCTTCTTTTTCGTGGTGCCATTTTATATATACTACTATCAAGATTAAAAAAGACATACGCACTGTTGATCTCCTCAGCTGCATTTGGAGTGTACCACTGGTTCTCCTATGGGATGCTAGGTGGTAACATAATTCCAATAATATATGTTTTTGTAATTACAGGCTTTATGGGCTACGCTTGGGGATATTCCTTTGTTAGAACAAAATCAATTGCTTTAGCAGTGGGTATGCATCTGGGATGGAACTTTTTAGTCACACTTTGCTTAGATGCTGCTCCGTATGGTGAATTGTTGTTAGCAGGCACAGATGAAAAAATACTTTCAGATACTACAGAAACTGTGATCTCTATATTCAAAGGCATTCTTCCTCCTATAGGTATTCTGCTATTTGTAAAGTATTATACAAAGAATAAAAAACCCTAATTTTATATCAACTACTTATCGTCTCCCTAAAAAGATAGAGATAAAATAAAGCAGCGTTGCCAAAGAACCCAATGCAGCAACCAGATATGTTCTGGCGGCCCATTTTAAAGCGTCTTTTGATCCCGCAAGCTCTTCTGGAGTTACCATATTTTCGTTTTTCAACCATGCCAAGGCACGGTTACTGGCATCATATTCTACGGGTAAGGTGATAAAAGAAAAGACCGTTGTCATCGCAAAAAGCCCGATACCAATCAGAAAGACCCAATTTCCAAGCGCCATTCCCATAGCACTTAATATAATTCCACCCATAATTACAAAGTTGGAGAGTTTACTACTTACCCCAACTGCCGGTACAATTGCCGAACGCATCGTTAACCAATTGTAAGCCGTAGCGTGTTGCACTGCATGACCCACTTCATGAGCAGCCACCGCAGCCGCAGCCGCATTGCGTTGCATATACACAGGTTCACTTAAATTTACTGTCTTACTCTTAGGGTTGTAATGATCTGTTAATTGCCCTGCTACCGAAATCACCTCAACATCGGTAATTCCATTGTCTGCGAGCATCTTTTCGGCAATTTCCTTACCGCTCATGCCGTTTTGCAAATGTACCTTCGAGTATTTTTTAAATTTACTCTTCAGTTTGTTGCTTACGTACATACTTACCAAAAAAATAGCTCCTGCGAGTATATAATATCCTAACATATTTTTATTTTTTGCTGAAATAGCTTTCGCTACATCTATTGTTTATTTTCTATTTCTTATTGAAACACTTCGCATTTCAATTCTGGATTAAAGATAGCAAATACTGTGCAAGCATTTCTCCCCTGACAAAATTTGAAGAAAAGATTAACAAATGACTTTAAAGCGGAGGCCAAAAACTTCACGGTTGCCAAACAGAGCCGAGGTTACCCTACAATATTCACAATTTTACCAGGCACCACAATCACCTTCTTTGGAGTGCGCCCTTCTAAATAATGTGCCGTCTTTTCATGTGCCATTACGGCAGTTTCTATTTCGTCTTTGCTTAAATCTAATGGTAACTCCAGGGTAAAGCGCATCTTTCCATTAAAAGAAATTGGATATTCCTTAGTACTCTCCTTTACATGCTTTTCCTCAAATTTTGGAAACGGGGCTTCACTAATACTCGCTGAATGCCCTAGCTTGCTCCACAATTCTTCAGCAATATGTGGCGCATAAGGGGAAATTAAGATTAAAAACGATTCCAGTACTTCTCGCGACCTGCATTTTTGAGCCGTCAATTCATTCACTGCGATCATAAACGTAGAAACCGAAGTGTTAAAACTGAAGTTCTCGATATCGTCCTCCACTTTTTTAATGGTTTTGTGCAGGGTTTTTAAACTGTCTTTGGAAGCTCCTGTAGCTGAAACCTCAAACGCTCCATCGTTACCCGTGTGGTACAATTTCCATAATTTTTTCAGGAAACTATGCACGCCCGTAATCCCTGCCATACTCCACGGCTTGGCTTGTTCCAACGGACCTAAGAACATTTCGTACAGGCGTAACGTGTCTGCGCCGAAACGCTCACAAATATCATCAGGACTTACAACATTGTGTTTAGATTTCGACATTTTTTCAACTTCACGAGAAACGTAGAATTTCTCGTCACTATCTGTATAAAATGTAGAATCATTATATTGCTCTTGCCAATTCTTAAACTTTTCTTGGTCTAAAACATTTTTATCATTAACATATTCTATTGGAGCATGAGTTTTATAAAAATTATATTTATTAAGCAATCCATGAAATTGAAATGTAACTTTATCTTGAACACCTATCTCTTCCAGTTCCGATTTTAAATTTTTAAAAACCAAATTATCAACTGCACCTCTTATCTTTTTACTCTCCTCATTATCATTATTCTTTTTCTTGAAATGATGAATTAAGTTCTCAGAGAAAAAATAATTTTCAATAATTCTATATTTTTCTTGAAGAGATGATAATGCGTCCTTCTGAGTATCGGTTAATACTTTTGACGTCCCATGAGCTCCTCGAGAAATAGTTTTCCCCTCTGGTTTATCATTAGCCCAAAATAAAATATTATATCCAATCCTATGTACAAAAGCACTCTCCCCCAATATCATTCCCTGGTTGATCAGTTTTTTGAAAGGCTCCTCTACCTGCAGATGTCCTAAATCGTATAAGGCTTTTACCCAGAAACGACTGTACAATAAGTGTCCGGTAGCATGTTCGCTTCCCCCCAAATATAAATCTACATTTTCCCAGTACTGCATCGCCTCTTTACTTGCCAAAGCATCGTCATTATTTGGGTCCATATAGCGGAACATATAACAACTACTCCCCGCCCAGCCCGGCATGGTGTTTAACTCCAAAGGAAACACGGTTTCATTATCTATCAACTCACAACTCACAACCGACAACTTTTCAACATCCCAGGCCCAGTTTTCAGCACGGCCTAAAGGTGGTTGACCATCTTCTGTAGGCAAATACTCGCTAATTTCTGGCAGGTGCAGTGGCAAATGTTTTGCAGCTATCATCTGCGGCATCCCGTTTTTGTAATAGACCGGGAATGGCTCACCCCAATAACGCTGACGGCTAAACACCGCATCACGCAAACGATAGTTTATTTTTCCTGTTCCCGCTCCCAGTTTTTCTAACTCATAAATAGCAGTTTTAGTTGCCTTTTTATAGTTGAGTCCGTTTAGGAAGTCACTGTTGGTAATTTTGGTATTTTCTTTATCCGAGTATGCTTCTTCTGAAATATCTACACCATCAAAAATATTCGGAATTTCAATATCAAAATGTTTGGCAAAATCGTAATCCCGCTGATCCCCGCAAGGCACCGACATGACCGCGCCCGTTCCATAGCCTGCCAATACGTAATCGCCAATCCAAATTGGAATAGGCTCCTTGGTAAAAGGATGCTCTGCATACGCCCCAGTAAACGCGCCGGAAATGGTTTTTACATCTGCGATTCGTTCGCGCTCGCTCCGCTTTGTGGTTGCTTCTACGTAGGCTTCTACTTCGGCTTTTTGTTCTGGGGTTGTTATTTTTGAAACCAATTCATGCTCTGGTGCAAGCGTCATAAACGAAACCCCGAAAATGGTGTCTGGTCTTGTGGTGAAAACTGGAATTGTAAAGTCCCCACCTAAATCCTCCCCAGAGGGGAGGACTTTGAACGAAACCGTCGCCCCTTCACTCCTTCCAATCCAATTGGTTTGAGAATCTTTTAAAGGTTGCGGCCAATCTATTGTAGTTAATCCGTCCAACAAACGCTGAGCATAAGCGGTGATACGCATACTCCATTGTTTCATCTTTTTTCGTACCACGGGATGCCCGCCACGTTCTGAAACGCCGTTTACCACTTCGTCATTTGCCAATACGGTTCCTAGTGCGGGACACCAGTTTACTTCAGTTTCAGCTAAATAAGTAAGTCTGTATTTCAGTAAAACTTCCTGTTGTTCTGTTTCAGAATAAGCGTTCCAGATTTCAGCAGAAAATTCAGTCACATCCTCATCGCAGGTAGCCTGTACTGTTGTATTGCCTTCCGTAGCAAAATGTTCGATTAATTCTGAAACAGGACGCGCTTTATTAGCTTTTTCGTCATACCAACTTTCAAACAACTGAATGAAAATCCATTGGGTCCATTTATAATAACCCGGGTCGCTGGTGCGCACTTCACGGCTCCAGTCGAAACTAAACCCAATCTGATCCAGTTGTTTTCGATAGCCCGCAATTTTATTTCCCTGTTTATCGGTTCCTCCTTCAATATTCACTGTGGTGGTTTGCGCAGGATGCTGTCCGGTCTGGATAGCATATTGCTCCGCCGGCAAGCCAAAACTATCATATCCCATAGGATGCAACACGTTAAAGCCTTTATGGCGCTTGTAACGCGCATACACATCGCTCGCAATATATCCTAGCGGATGGCCCACGTGTAATCCTGCTCCCGACGGATAAGGGAACATATCCAGCACGTAATACTTAGGTTTTTCAGAAGTGTTGGAAGCTTTAAACGTTTCGTTTTTGGCCCAATATTCTTGCCACTTCTTTTCAATATCGTTAAAATGATAGTTGCTCATCGCTTGTGTTTCAGTAAAAATAAAGCGCAAATTTACAGCTATTGGGTTGAAATTGAAACCCGCCTGCCTGCTTATTTTAAATTTAGGGCAGGCAGATTGAAATTGAGGTTGAAATGGATTTTTCTGCTAAAAAAATCAAAACGTCAGTTCGAGTGTATTCATTTCAGGTTGAAGGCTGAAATGAAAAAGTATCGAGAACAGTTCAACCTTATAAAAGCTTCTCCATACAATCCCAATTAAATGTTTTAAACAATTAACAGGGATCACTCGAAGTGACGGTAGCACTGTTTATTAATTTATCATAAATACTATAGTCCTAATTAATTTCGTTTCTATAAATGATTGTATTTTTACATTATAAATTAATGAACTCTTATGGCATCCAGTTTTGAAAAATATCAAAAACGTCGATTGATTTCCTCCTACTTTTCAGTAGTCATCAGTATTTCGCTGGTGTTGTTTTTATTGGGATTGTTGGGGCTTTTGGTATTGAACACAAAAAAAGTTGCCGATCATTTTAAAGAGAAAATCGCATTAACGGTCTACTTAAAAGACACCGCCAAAGAAGTTGAAATCACCGAACTAAAACAGAGCCTGGCCCTGGCCGAATACACCAAAACCGCCACGTTCGTTTCCAAAGAACAAGCCGCCGAAGAGCACGCAGCCACAATTGGTGAGAATTTTATGGACTTTTTAGGTTATAATCCGTTGCAAAACAGCATAGACGTATATATGCTCGCCGATTATGTGTCGCCCACTAAACTGGAAGAAATCACCGCCGAAATCATGACAAAAGACTTTGTGGATGAAGTGGTCTACGACAAACCGTTGATTGCCTTACTGAACGACAATGTTAAAAAAGTAAGCCTTTGGGTATTGATAATTAGCGGTATGTTTTTGTTTATAGCTGTGTTACTCATTAATAGTTCCATCCGGCTTTCGGTGTATGCGAAACGGTTTACCATTAAAACCATGCAAATGGTAGGCGCAACCAAAAGCTTTATCAGGCGTCCGTTTATATGGAAGAGAGTCCGATTAGGAATGGTAGGTGCTGTGCTGGCACTTATAGGCATGGGTATTGTGCTGTATTATTTGAACCTGAGTTTTCCCGAATTGCAGCTATTAGAAGATAAAATATTACTAATCGCTTTATTTTTAGGCGTGTTTTTAATAGGCGTATTTATTTCGTGGTTAAGCACCTTTTTTGCTACGCAGCGGTTCCTGAACTTGAGGACAGATGAGTTGTATTACTAGTGGTGTGTTGTGTGTTGTGTGTTGTGTGTTGTGTGTTGTGTGTTGT
>PANU01000002.1 GCA_002707745.1 Flavobacteriaceae bacterium | reverse complement strand
GACTTTCTACCCTTGCAGGAAGTTGGATTGGTGGAGGGGCAAACCAAGCGGCTATGCTTGAAATTTATGAATTTAACCCGAGCCAGTACGGCCAAATGGTGTTTGTAGATATTGTAGTAGCCAACGTATGGATGGCACTTTTATTAATAGGGATAGGAAAAACAGCTAAAATTGACAAGTGGTTAAAAGCAGATACCTCAGCCATTGAAAGATTAAAAGAAAAAGTTGAAAACTACTCCTCTAAAGTAACTCGAAACCCAACCCTGACCGATTATATGATTCTGGGTGGTATTGCTTTTGGAACGGTAAGTTTTGCACATTTTGGCGCAGGGTATCTAAGCGCCGGATTTGAAGACTTTGTGGCAGGTTTAGAACCAGGAATAACCAGAAATTCCCTCACGTTCCTTAACTCTAGCTTCTTTTGGATGGTGTCTATTACTACCATTATTGGTATTATTTTATCCTACACCAAAGCAAAAAATTACGAAGGTGCAGGAGCCAGTAAAATAGGTAGTATTTTTATTTATATTTTAGTAGCTAGTATTGGGATGAAAATTGACATTATGCAAATTTTTGACAATCCCTGGTTGCTTTCGGTAGGCTTTGTATGGATGGCCATACACGCAGGACTGCTTATAGGAATGGCAAAATTAATTCGTGCTCCCTACTTCTTCCTCGCAGTGGGAAGCCAGGCAAACGTGGGTGGCGCTGCCTCCGCTCCTATTGTAGCTTCGGCTTTCCATCCTTCCCTGGCAACTGTGGGTGTATTGCTTGCCGTGTTTGGATATGCTATTGGAACTTTGGGTGCGGTATTATGTACTGTCATGATGCGATTGGTTGCTGGAGGATAAAATCCTTTTTAAAAACTGCTAAAAAAGCCATTGCCCAATCAAGGGTAATTTTGCATCTTTGCCGCCTTATTAATATCACTTATGAAATTATATTTTTCAGTCCTTCTACTTACCTTAATCGTATTTACCAGTTGCACTCCAGCGCATGAAATGAAGCTTACTGGCACTGTGGATGGTTTAAAAAAAGGAACGCTTATTCTTCAGAAGATTGAGGATTCTGCTTTGGTTTCTATAGATTCTATTGTAATGACGGGTGACGAAAATTTTGAATTTTCGGTTTCGGTTCCCAGTCCGGAAGTTCACTATTTATATTTACGGTTAAAAAATGGTGATTTAATGGATGAACGCATTCCGTTTTTTGCTGAAGAGGGTGAGATGAATATTGTCACCACACTGGAAAATTTTGGGAATGAATACCAAGTAACAGGATCAAAAAATCAAGAAAAGCTTGAAGAATACGAAAAATTGATGCAGCGCTATGCCAATAAAAACCTGGATGTAGTCTCGTTAAAATTAAAAGCTATGGCCGAAAAAAATGATTCGGCTTACAATGCGCTTCAAAAGCAGGAAGAAAATGTATTGCGAAGCAAATACCTGGCTTCTGTAAATTATGCTTTGGCACAAAAAGATTTTGAAATTGCGCCTTATATTATGGTGTATGAAATTGAAGGTATTACAAAAAAATACCTGGACACCGTATACAAAACATTACCACAAAACATAAAAAACTCCAAATACGGGACGGATTTGGAGTCTTTACTAAATGCACAAGGTGCTAAGTAAGAAAAACTTACAGGGCATTAATCTTGTCAATCAATTTTCTTCCACGAGTTTCTAACTCTTGGTTTATTGCCTTATAGTGCGCCTTTTTATCTGTTTTTGCAACGCTTCGGTCATTTACCTTTACAATTAACTCGTCAAAAGTTGTAATGGCCTCATCAATAATTGCCTGGGACTTTTTGGTGTCTTTATCTGGGTTGGTAAGCTCCCAAATGTAAACGGCTTCAATAATATCGCCTAAAACGTAATTAATATCTCTTTTTAAATCGCGTACACTCGCCATGGTTTTTTGTTTAAAATTATGGGCGCAAGGTACAAATTACTACGGAATGTACACCTCTAAAAATGTGGCGTTTTCAGTTTTAATTTGGTAGTGGGTACAAGAAGCAGGTAGTAGGATGGTTTCTCCTTTTTGTATAGTAACCGAACTGTTCTTGGCAGTAAACATAGCTTTTCCCTCCGTACACATATACACTTTACAACTTTCGTTCTGGAAATTTTTTATGCTGAAATCTTTCGAAAGCTGCAGCTTATGTGTTACAAAATAAGGACAGGAAACTAATTGCACGCGTTTATCTAGACTATTGGTGTACGGTATTTTAGGGTTTGTAGCTGTAAACTGAATGGCATCCAGGGCATCTTTGGTATGTAATTCGCGAAGTGTACCATCGGTATCCGGGCGATCCCAATCGTATATTCGGTAGGTTATGTCACTTGTTTGTTGAATTTCAGCCAGTAAAACTCCCGCTCCAATAGCATGTACCAGTCCCGGGGCTATAAAATAAGCTTCATCTTTAGATACTCTTTCAGAATTTAATACCGATGTAATAGTATTGGTTTGTACTATTTCAGAGTACCTGTCTTTATTCAGTTTTTTATTGAATCCTAAAATGAGCTGTGCATTCTCTTCGGCTTGTAAAACATACCACATTTCGGTTTTGCCAAAAGTATTGTGCCGTTGCTGCGCCAGGGTGTCGTTAGGGTGTAACTGTACAGAAAGATCCTGATGCGCATCTATAAATTTAAATAATAAAGGAAAGGTATCTTTGTATTTAGCATATACCCGCTCCCCTACAATAGCTGCGTTGTACTCCTGGATAAGTTGTGTAATTTTTTTACCTTTTAATGCTCCATTGGCAACTTTAGATATGGTACCCTCTACACCAGAAAGCTCCCAGCTTTCCCCTATAGCATTGCCTTCTTTTTTGTTTAACAAGCTGTGTAGTTTGCTTCCTCCCCAAACTTTTTGTTTAAGTTCCGGAACAAACTTCAAGGGATATAAAGTAGGTTTATCCATCGCTGTTTTTTTGAAGATATTTAAGCGATTTTTCTATGTGTTTGGTTGCGTTCATGGATTCAAATTTATACACCAAGGTTCCGTTAGCGTTAAACACAAAGGTTTCCCTTCCTGGTAACAATCCCAGTAATTTACTTTTTACATTAAACAATTTACGGGCTTTATTTTCTGTATCAGCCAATAAAATAAAAGGCAGGTTGTAGCGCTTTGCAAATTTTTGATGTGACGTATCACTATCTGCACTTATACCTATAACCGCTGCACCCAAGTCTTTAAAATCTTCATAGGCATCTCTAAAACTACAGGCCTCCTTGGTGCAACCCGGTGTAAAATTTTTTGGGTAAAAAAACACTACTACAGGTTGTTTTCCTTTTACTTCTGAAATAGAATAGGGTTGACCATCTTGATCATTTAGAGTAATATCCGGAAGTGTATCGCCTTTATTCATGGGTTATCCTGTGTACACGACAAAATTTCGCGGGGTTTCAAAAAGTTTTACTGAAATTTCAAATTTAGCATCTAATTTTTTCCGGAGTTTATCGTAAATAACCTTGGCAATGTTTTCAACTGTTGGGTTTAGGTTTTCGAACTCCGGCACTTCTTTGTTCAGGTTTTTATGATCAAAAGGAATTTCTACTTCGGTTTCAATTAATTCCTTTAAAATTTTTAAATCTATTAAAAAGCCTGTCTCAGGGTTTACGGTCCCAGTCACCCCTACTTCCAACTCATAATTATGCCCATGATAAAGTGGGTTGCTGCACTTTCCAAAAACTTCACGGTTTTTCTGGTCGCTCCATTCTTTTTTAAAAAGTCTATGGGCGGCGTTAAAATGTGCTTTTCTGTAAACTGTTAAGCTCATATGTTTATGTGTTGGTAAAACTTCTCAAAAATTATTTTAAACCACGCCGTGTACAATGCCGGGTGCTTATCTATATCATTTTTTACATCCTCCAATGACATCCATTTCCATGCAGCCACTTCTTCTGGGTTTAATGCTGGAGTGCCTTCATAGGTTCCAAGAAGTATATGGTCGTATTCGTGTTCTGTTAAACCATTATCGAAGGGTGCTTTATAAATAAAAGAAGTAGTTTCAGTTAAGGGAACACTAAAGCCCATTTCCTCTACAAGTCGTCGCTCACCTGCTCGTATCGAAGATTCTCCATCACGCTGGTGGCTACAACAAGTGTTTGTCCATAGACCCGGAGAATGGTATTTAGTATGCGCTCTTTGCTGAAGCATCAATTCTTTTTTAGAATTAAAAACAAAAACGGAAAAAGCCCTGTGCAGCAACCCTTTTTCGTGTGCCTCCATTTTTGGCATCAAGCCAATTTGTTCATCATTTTCGTTTACAAGGATTACTTGTTCTTCAGCCATAGCGGTAATTTGGGTTTTTCTCAAAAATACGAAATAGGTAGTTTACAAAAACAAAAACGTCCCATAAAATATGGAACGTTCTTAAAAACTCAGCTTAGGATTCCCCTTCCTAATTCTGAATTATAAACATAGATCTTCGGTTTAACTGGTGTTCTTCTTCGGTACATTCTACACCGTCCGAACATTTATTTACCAGTTGTGTTTCTCCATATCCTTTTGCACTTAATCTGCTACGATCAATTCCTTTATCTACTAACCAGTTAAGGGTAGACTGGGCACGTTTTTCACTTAAGCGTTCGTTGTATTTAAACGGTGCTCGGGAATCTGTATGCGATTCAATATGAATAATAAGATCTTTATATTCACGCATTGCAGCTAAAATTTTAGCTAATTCTACCGCTGCATCCGGGCGAATATTATACCTATCAAAATCGAAGTAGATAGGCTGTAAGTTTAATCTGCATCCTAAGTCGTTTGGCGGACATCCAATAAGGACTAATGGTATTGGCACTGTAATAGTACCAGATTTATCTGGGGTGGTAACTATTGTTTCGTAAGGTTCATATTCATCTTTTGCTCCTCTTATGGAGAATGTTTTTTCACAGGCAACCGTAAACTGGTAGGCAGCATTTTCGTCTGCAACTGCTTCTTCCAGTAAGCCGTTGTTTTCATCCAGAAGTTGAACAATCGCACCAGGAAGTAATTCTTTAGTTTTTGAATCAAAGACGGTACCTTCAACAACGATTTCACATTTTTCCTGTACACGGTATATATCGTCGTCTATACTTCCTCTTTCTCCGTCACGGTTAGAAGACAAATATCCAATTCGTTTTTTTTCGTTTATAATAAAACCAAAATCGTCCTGATTGCTATTGGCTGGCTCCCCCAGGTTTTTAATATCGGTAGCCATTCCGTTTTCATCTAGTTTTGTAAAGTAAATATCGTACCCGCCCAGGCCTGAACGCCCGTCACTGGAAAAATAGAGGTTTCCTTCGTCACTTATAAACGGGAACGATTCACGCGCTTCGGTATTTATTTTAGGTCCTAAATTTACAGGTTCTCCGTAGCTATTATCACCTTGAATTTCAACATACCACAAATCACTCATCCCAAGGGTACCAGGCATATCGGAAGAAAAATACAAACGCTTCTGGTCTTTGCTTAAGGTTGGGTGTGCTACCGAGTATTCCTTGCTATTAAAAGGAAGTTCTTCAATATTAGTCCAGTTAGTATCACCGCTGTTGGTTGCTTTATACAACTTTAAGCGTA
This sequence comes from Flavobacteriaceae bacterium, assembly GCA_002707745.1. Taxonomy (GTDB): domain Bacteria; phylum Bacteroidota; class Bacteroidia; order Flavobacteriales; family Flavobacteriaceae; genus Marinirhabdus. The sequence goes on along the minus strand of PANU01000002.1, from coordinate 29,514 downwards.
TGGTTTTGTTTTTATCTTTTCCTTTCTTACCGTCTATAAAATTGTTGCGGGTAAAATATACTGTGGTTCCATCTTTACTGAAGGTGGTAGAAGATTCATGGTATTTTGTATTAATGGTCCCGTCCAGGCTTCTTGCATTAGAAAGGTATCCTAAAGAGTCCATATCTGCCACAAAAAGGTCTAAAAAGGGTTGGTCTGTCCATTCAAAATTTTTAGCTCCTTCGGTATTTGTTGTAGCCGAAGCATACACCAGCTTGTCTCCGTAATACGAAGGACCAAAGTCTGAAAATTTAGTGTTTACCGCAACCTTTTCAAGTTCGTACCCTTTGGCTTCAAAGGCAATACTCTCTAAATAATCCGGATCGTTCTTGTAATTCTGAACTACTAATCCGTCGCCACCAACAGCGGCGTATAGGTCCATTAGTTTATCGGACTCATCGTATTTTTTTAAACTTTTAAGCGATTGAGCAGCTCGGTAATAGTACGTTGCTTCTACCTCTGCCGGGTAATTGGCGATAAGTTTTTGATACCATTTGGCAGCGTTATCATAATCGCTGTTCCAATAATAGGTATCTCCCAGGTTTTTAAAAATCTGCGCAGATTCGTAACCGTCCTCTACTACTTTTAAGTAGATTTCCCTGGCATCGATATAGGCAAATTTGTCGAATTCTTTGTTGGCTTTTTCTACCTCTTTCTTTTGGGAAAAACCAGTACTGGTTATTAAAAGCACCAGTATTGTCAAGATTAATTTGTGTGAAGTTGTAACTGTCCTCATAAATAGTTATTGTTTTTTAGAAGAATCTAGGTGTTAGTACACGTTCTGGTTTACTAAAGACATCGAAGCGCAGGATGATCTCGTAGGATCCGTCACTGTATTCTTCAATATCTGTGGTTTGATAATCGTACCCAAAACCAATAAAGATACTGTCACTAGCTTGAAAGCCTACCAGGCCGCTAAATGCAGCACTCCAACGATAGGCAGCTCCTAATGTAAATTTTTCGTTAATAAGGAAGTTGGCCGATAGATCCCACTGTAATGGTGATCCACTCACTGCCTTTACCAAGGTAGCGGGCTTAAATTTGAGGTTTTCACTTAAGTCGAAAACATATCCAGCAATCAAGAAATAGTGCAATCTTTCTGCTGCAATGGTTTCGTTATCTATATTATTAATATTGCTTTCGTCGTAATGTTTTGTAGTAAGGAAGTTTGGTACTGAAAGCCCTGCATAAAATTTTTGAGTATTATAATATATCCCGGCTCCAATTTGTGGTTGTATTTTATTGTCCACAGTATTCTGAAATCGAGGATCTCCCTGATCAAAAATATTCAGTTTTGTAAAATCTACATCCAGTAAGTCTATTCCTGCTTTTAAACCGAAACTAAGTTCTGCATCTTCTGAAGTATTAATAGTATACGAGTAATCTATGTTCACATTTGATTCTATAGCGGGTCCAATTTCATCACGAACAATGGCAAGCCCAAGCCCCATATTTTCCAGTGCGCCAATAGGTGAGTTTACTGTAAAGGTACCTGTTTTAGGAGCTCCTTCAAAGCCTACCCATTGTGTTCTGTACAGTGCTCCAAAACTAAGAACATCCCTGGAACCTGCATAGGCAGGGTTTACTACCTGGGTATTGTACATGTATTGGGTGAACTGAGCGTCTTGTTGCGCTATTCCTGTAACGGTTGTTACAAGAGCCAAAACTAAAATTGCTAAATAACTGTGTTTCATAGTTATGTATTTTAAACCTGGGCAGGCAAACTGCCCAGGGTTTTATTCTTCAATTGCTAATTATCTGTTTATGTATAGGTATCCTGTATCTTTTAGGGTATCTCCTGTGTTAGGATCTTCTCTCACCAAGATGTAGAAGTATGTCCCAGTAGGTAATAACTCCGAATCTCTTACTGTTGCTCTACCTTCAGAATATCCTCTAAATACATTTTCCTCTCCGGTCGCTCCACCATATCCATCAGTCTCATAGACAAGTACGCCCCATCTGTTAAAGATTTTCATAGTATTTTTTGGGAAGTTTTCTATTCCAAACACTCTAAAGAAGTCGTTTAGTCCATCTCCATCTGGTGTAATACCGTTAAAGATCTCAAAGTCATCTGCAGGCAGTACATTTGGTAAAATAACTACCGTTGGATCGTCTGGATCTCCATCGAAATCCGGATCTACATTTGTCATATCATTAGGATCGTCTGAAATATCTTCTACGCCAGTTCCATTTATAGTAACCCCATTTATAAGAGCCTGGTTAAGTACCTCTCCGTTATTAATATCCTCCTGAGTAATGGCATAGATTCCACTATACGTAGTTTCATCTATTTCACCAGGAAGTAATATTGGTATTGGTCCTCCGGAAATTATAATTCCTTCCAACTCTGTATCGGTAAGTACAAGGTCGTACAGCGTTACATTTCCTGTATTGTGAACAGAGAATATGTACGAAATGGTCTCTCCGGGTTGTGGTATGCCGTCACCATTATCATCATTAAAGATTCCTATTTTCTCTAAGGAAACTTTTGGGTCCTGACATAATCCTATTTCAGTAGGGTCGTCCTGAACAAAGCTATCATTATCTGAACTGTCGGATACTATAATCCCTTCAGGTGTTGTACCTTCAGCTATCGCCTGATTAAATACTATCCCTGCATCCACGTCTTCTTGGGTTACAAAATATTCAGCTCTAAAGGTATCTGAATCTGAATCACTTGGATTTAGTGTAATTGGTCCTCCGGGTACAGTAACTAAAGGATCGATAACCACTATATCTGTTAGGACTACATTTCCGGTATTCTTAACTACAAATTCGTAGATAATAGATTCTCCTAAATTTATACAACCATCTCCGTTTTGATCACTAGCTTCTGCGGTTTTAATAATTGCAATAGCAGCTCCCTGGCAAAGGGGAGTAATTGTAGGTCGGTTTTCAATTTCACTGTCAAAATCCGAGTCATCCGTAACAACCACACCTAATTGGGTTGTTCCTGAAACTACTGCCTGGTTTTCTACTAATCCAGCATTAATATCTGCTTGTGTAATTAAATAAGTTGCAGAAAAAGTAGTTGCGTCAGTAGCACCAGGTGCAAGTGTAATAGGACCTCCTAATACATTAACTAATGGATCTTCTATATCTACTCCAAACAAGGTTACATTTCCTAAGTTAAAAACTTCAAAGCTATAGGTAATTGTTTCCTTCGGATTTGCACAACCATCGCCATTCAGATCATTAAACACTCCAGTTTTTATTACTGCAATAACAGGTGCCTGACAAAGATCTATAATTGTAGGCTCATCCATAGTAACATCTACAGGGTGTGACAAATCACTCACTACAGTACCCGATGGAAGTGTTCCTTCAGCTGTTGCCTGGTTGGTAACCCCACCCGTATCGATATCACCTTGGGTGATTGCGTAACTGGCTGTATAGGTCCAGGTCTCATCAACATCTAGTTCTAAGTCTCCATCTATATCACCACCAGCAAATACAATTGGTACTACCGGGTTTGGTGCTTCCAATAATGGATCAGTCACTGTTATGTTAGACAAGCTTACATTTCCTTCGTTGGTTACCGTAAAGGTATAGTCTACCGTTTCTCCAGGGTTTGCACACTGGTCGCCGTTCCCATCTACAAACAATCCTGCTTTTACAATAGCGATTGCAGCAGACTGGCAAAGATCGGTTACTGTTGGATCATCTTCGGTAGTTAAACTTTCNTCTGAAAGGTCATCCACAACNGTTGNATCCGGTGCGGTACCCTCGGCGGTTGCCTGGTTGGTAANCCCACCCGTATCGATATCACCTTGGGTGATTGCNTAACTGGCNGTNTAGGTCCAGNTNTCATCNANATCTAGTTCCAGATCCCCATCTANATCACCACCAGCAAATACAATTGGTACTACCGGGTTTGGTGCTTCCAATAATGGATCNGTNACGGTAATGTTAGACAAGCTCACATTTCCTTCGTTGGTTACCGTAAAGGTATAGTCGATGGTTTCTCCAGGGTTTGCACACTGGTCACCGTTACCATCTACAAACAATCCTGCTTTTACAATAGCGATTGCTGCCGACTGGCATAGATCGGTTACCGTTGGATCATCCTCGGTGGTTAAACTTTCGTCTGAAATATCACTTACCGGACCAGTTGCTCCTGTTCCGTTTACGGTTGCGGTGTTGGTGATATTCCCTGCATCGATATCTTCCTGGGTAACGGTATAGTCCTGAACATATATCCAGGTTTCGGTTACGTCCAGTTCGTTATCGCCATCGGTATCTCCTGTTGGGGTTGCCGTTAGCAGACCGCCCAATAAATCATCGGTTACTGTTACTGCTGAAATACTTGTGTTTCCTTCATTTGTTACTGTGAAGGTATAGGTCACGGTATCAACATCGGCAGTAGCACATTGATCTTGATCTACATCGTTAAACTCGCCCATTTTCACTAACGCTATCGCATCGTTCTGACAAAGATCGGTTACTGTTGGATCGTCCTCGGTAGTTAAACTTTCATCTGAAAGGTCATCCACAACTGTTGTATCCGGTGCGGTACCCTCGGCGGTTGCCTGGTTGGTAACCCCACCCGTATCGATATCACCTTGTGTGATTGCGTAACTGGCTGTATAGGTCCAGGTCTCATCTACATCTAGTTCCAGATCCCCATCTACATCACCACCAGCAAATACAATTGGTACTACCGGGTTTGGCGCTTCCAGTAATGGATCGGTTACGGTAATGTTAGACAAGCTCACATTTCCTTCGTTAGTTACCGTAAAGGTATAGTCGATGGTTTCTCCTGGATCTGCACACTGGTCGCCGTTCCCATCTACAAACACTCCTGCTTTTACAATAGCGATTACAGCAGACTGGCATAGATCGGTTACTGTTGGATCATCCTCGGTAGTTAAACTTTCATCTGAAATATCTTCAACTGTTGTTCCACCTGCATCGGTACCTTGAACGGTAGCTTGGTTTGTAATAGTACCAGCGTCTATATCATCTTGGGTAATTACATATTCTGCTGTGTACGTCCAGGTTTCATCGACGTCTAATAAGCCATTTCCATTGGTATCACCTCCGTCAAAATCGATTGTCACCACCTCATTTGGAGCTTCCAACAATGGATCTGTTACTACAATGTTGTCAAGTGGTACGTTACCTTCATTCGTAACTTCAAAAGTATATGTTATCGTCTCTGTTTCAGCATCGGCACAATTGTCTCCATCTACATCATTAAACGTTCCTGATTTTACTATGGCAATAGCAGGAGCCGGAGTCGATTCAATTAAGATATAAACCGTTGCTTGATCTGTAGCCACAGGGCTTCCATTGTCAAAAATTTCATACACAAACTGATCATTTCCAGTAAAATCTACTCCTGGTGTATAGGTAAATGATCCATCTGCATTGACCACCACTATACCGTTAGAAGGTCCTGAAACCGGAGTTGTTCCTACATTCAGGGTCTGATCATTTCCTTCTGGGTCACTGTCGTTATCTAATACGTTTCCTGTGATAGCTGTGTTTACTTCACCATAATAAGCATCATCATTTGCAACTGTGATGTTTCCAGGATCACCGATTACATAAATAGTAACGATGGCTGTATCACACAACGCTGGTGTTGCACTATCACAGATAGTGTATTCAAATGTATCAATACCTTCAAACCCTGGGTTTGGTGTGTATGTATACTCTCCGTTAGGGGCTATAGTTACAGTTCCGTTTGTTGGATCGGTATTTTCTGTCACTGAAATCGTATCGCCTTCATCCGGATCGAAATCGTTTACCAATACATTTCCATCTACTGGCACTTCTATTTCGGTTACATTTACATCATTAATAGCAACTGGTGGATCGTTTCCAATAATTGGTTCGTCTACAATTGTGATGGTCACATTTGCGGTGTCACAGGCTATTGGATTACCACCATCACATATTTGATATACGAAGGTATCATCACCCACATAATCTGTAGCTGGTATATAATTATAAGTACCGTCCGCATTAAAAGTTAACGTACCTCCTGCTGTGGGTCCACTCACTAAAGTGAACACTTCGGTTCCTGTGGGGCCATCATAATTTTCATCGTTGGTTGCTACACTTCCGCTTACAGGAAGGTTTACAAACGTATCATTGATATCGTCTATGGCTAAAATTTCATTACCATCTTCAGCTATAGAAAAATATACTGTTGCAACATCTGTCGCTACCGGGCTTCCGTTATCGAAAATTTCATATACAAAACTATCGGTGCCAGTAAAACCAGTATTGGGTGTATAGGTAAAGCTTCCGTCTGCATTTAGGGTTACCGTTCCGTTGGCAGGACCATTGCTCGGGCTTACTGCTATAGCTACTGTTTGAGTATTCCCTTCCGGGTCTGTGTCGTTATTCAGTACATTACCCGTGATGTCCGTATCCGGGAATCCGTAATACGCATCGTCCACAGCTGTAGTAAGGTTCTCTGGATCTGCTACAACTTGTATGGTAACGGTTGCTGTATCACATAAAGCAGGTGTCTGGTTATCACATATAGTGTACTCAAAAGTATCTTCTCCTGTAAAGCCTGGGTCCGGAGTGTATGTATACGTTCCGTCAGGATTTACTGTTACATCACCATTCACCGGATCTGTATTATCAGTTACCGTGATGGGGTCTCCGTCCGGATCGAAATCGTTTGGTAATACGGTGCCATCAACTGGTGTATCTATCTGGGTACTGTTGGTATCGGCATTGGCAACTGGCGGATCGTTGTCCGGGCTACCTAATGGTTGTACTTCAATGTAAACAATGGCGGTGTCACACGCAACTGGGTTTCCACCATCACATACCTGATATGTAAAGGTATCTTCGCCCACATAGTCTATCCCAGGTGTGTAAGTGTATGTTCCGTCTGTGTTGAACACCAACGTCCCTTCTGTTGGACCGGTTACTAATGTAAATACTTCCGTACCAGCTGGACCATCCTCGTTCAAGTCGTTTGTTCCTACGTCACCATTAACAGGCAGGTTTACGAACGTATCGTTAATGTCGTCAACGGCAAGAATCTCGTTTACACCGTTTCCTACTGTAATGTAAACTGTTGCCTGATCCCTAGCAACGGTTGTTCCATTGTCAAATATTTCATATACAAACTGATCGGTGCCGGTAAAACCTGCATTTGGAACGTAAGTAAACGTACCGTCAGGGTTAATTGTCAAAATTCCGTTAGAAGGACCACTTACGGGTGTAATTGAAACATCTACTGTTTGAGTGTTCCCTTCTGGATCGGTATCGTTATCTAAAACATTACCAGAAATATCAGTATCTATGAATCCGTTATAGGCGTCATCGTTTGCAATGGTTATATTACCTTCATCTGCAATCACTTGAATTGTAACAGTAGTGGTATCACACAATGCTGGTGTTGCATCATCACAAATGGTATAGGTGAATGTGTCTTCTCCTATAAAATCTGTATTTGGGATATATGTATAGGTACCGTCTGGGTTGATGGTTACTGAACCATTAATAGGTTGTGTATTATCTGTAACCACAATGGTGTCTCCATCTGGATCAAAGTCGTTTGGTAGTGCTTCTCCGGTAACTGGTGTATTCACTTCCGTAATATTCGTATCGGCATTGGCAACTGGCGGCTCATTACCAGTATTAGGTATTGGTACTATTTCAATATAAACAGTTGCTGTATCGCAAGCAATCGGATTTCCTGCGTCACATATCTGGTATTCGAAAGTATCTTCTAATACAGTAGGATCTGCTGGGGGGGTATAATTATATGTTCCGTCAGGATTAAATGTTAATGTTCCTCCTGCTGTAGGACCACTTACGAGTGTAAATATTTCCGTACCTGCTGGTCCATCGTAGTTTTCATCATTAGTTGCTACGCTTCCACTTACCAGAAATCCAACATATGTATTGTTAATATCATCAACAGCAAGGATTAAGTTCTCTCCCGAAATAATGATGCTTACCGTAGCCTGATCTGTAGCTACAGGGCTTCCGTTATCGAAAATCTCATATACAAAACTGTCGTTCCCAACAAAAGCAGGATCGTTCGGGGTATAGCTAAATGTCCCGTCAGGGTTAATGGTAAGTGTACCAAAGGTTGGGCCGGAGACAGGCGTTACAGAAACATCTACCGTCTGGTCGTCCCCTTCAGGGTCAAAGTCGTTATCTAATACGTTTCCTGTAATAGTCGCTCCTTGGTTTCCACCATATCCGTCGTCAATTGCAAAAGTGTTATTGTTCCCTGGGTTTCCTACCACCCTAATAGTCAATACGGCTGAATCTGTTGCTGGATTCACATTATCATCTACAATTGAATATGTAAAGGTCTCTAATCCTACAAATCCCGAATTAGGAGTATATACAAAACTACCATCTGCATTCAGTACTAGTGTACCATTTGCTAACGGGAAAGTCCCTGTAGTTGTTACGGTTTGGTTGTCACCTTCAACATCAACATCGTTTGTTAATACATTGCCAAGTACTGGGGTTTCCACTTCAGTAAACACGGCATCGGCATTGGCAATAGTTCTATTTTGCCCAATAGGGTTTATAGCAATAAATACTCTTGCAGAATCCGTAGCTTGTGGAGATCCATTATCTTCAATACTATAGTCGAAGAAATCATTTCCTACATACTCTAGTGGTGGTGTATAGGTAAAGTTTCCGTTTGCATCTATGTTAACGGTTATACCTTGATTTGTTGTTACCGAAAACGTTGTTACAGTTTGAATATCCCCTTCCTCGTCTTCATCGTTTGTTAAAACATTTCCGCTTATTGGTATGTTTACTACAGTATCTCTAAAGTCATTAACGGCGATGGTACAGTTTTCTAAAATTTCTATTGAGACATTTGCTGTACAATCATTAACATCGGTTACTATAATTGTATAAGCCCCCTCATCTAGGTTATCGAATATAGGGCTGGCTTGCGCCGTCCCACCATCAATAGTATAAGAGAATGGAGCTGTTCCTCCAGTTGGAGTAACGGTCACACTCCCTGTTCCCTCACAAACAATATCGGTTTGCGAGTCTATCGCCAAGGTTAAATCACAAGCAAAACATCCTGCTGTCACTGCAGCAGAAGTTAATATCCATGATTGCCCATCCCCTTGACCATTTTGTCCGTTTCGTGAATCTATGCTTACTGTAATAGAATTTGCAGTACCAGGGACATCATTTAATGACAATGAGATTACGTTTAGACAACAGTCATTTCCTTGCAATGCCGCATCTGGGCCAAAAATAAGTTCACTATTCGAAATGCCTGCTGCTTCTACAGTAACTAATAAATAACCACCTCCATCTACTAATTCACTCAATGGTAAATCGATGTTAACATCTCGGGGGCCTGAGTCTGTGGCTAAGTCTAAATTGAATGTTTCTAAAGTATTTACACCTTGCAAGTTCAAGAATTGACCTGATGATGCTTGTGCTGTTACTGTATTCCTAAAAGCATGAACAGTAATAGATTGTTTATTTTCTTCTTGTTCAGTTTCAGTATAGGTAACAAAACTGGTGCTGCCTGTTATTAAAGTGCGGTAAAACCATTCGTTGTTAGCACCTGCTAGTAGATTTCTCTCTAAGGTATAAACAGTGCCTGCATCATCGGTTATTTCTATTGTAGCCCCTGGGTTTTCAACTTCGTAAACCACAGTTACTACATATTGGAAAATTTCAGCGGGGTTTGAAATCAATACAGTGCTGCTTTCTTCCCCATTGGCATTATAGCCAATGGTTTCTACCAACTGACTATCTGTACAAGTAAAATCCCATTGGTCTGTAAAGCACGTAATTACAACAGTAGTATCTAATGTACATCCATTGGCATCGGTTATTGTAACAACGTGGTTTCCTTCAGGTAAGCCTGTAGCTGTAGCACCTATCTGATTGTCTGCACTAGGACTCCATTGGTATGAATATGGGGGGGTTCCACCTGTTGCCGTGGCTGTTGCAGAGCCATTATTACATCCTTGAGTAGCTGTTGCATCTGTTTTATCTATATCTACTGAAATCCCTTCCGAAGGTTGCTCTATTGTAGCGCTATCTGTAGCAGTACAACCGTTGGCATCAGTGATGTTCACTGTATATGTTCCAGCTGTTAATGTGTTTATATCTTCGGTAGCTGCACCATTACTCCAATCAAATGTAAAAGGTGCTGTTCCTCCTGTCACTGTTAGGTTTAATGAGCCAGTATTATCACCAAAACAGAGCACATTGGTCACTGCAATTCCAGATGTTAATACATTTGGTTGGTTCACGGTAGTGTTGGCCATAGCTGTACACTGTGTTACAGAATCTGTTACAAGTACCGAATAGTTTCCTGCTGACAGCCCTGTAACCGTTGCTGTTGTTTGTCCCCCTGGGCTCCATAAATAACTGAAGGTAGCGTTAGGATCACCTCCAGAAACACTTGCCGTTACCGTACCATCATTAAAGCCATTACAGCTAGCGTTGGTTGAATTTGCCACAACGGCTAGGTTTTGACAGGATCCTGGGTTTACCGTTACTGTGTCTGAAGCCATACACCCATTAGCGTCGGTTACTGTTACTGTATAATCACCAGAATCTAGACCAGTGATTGTTGAAGTTGTTGCTCCACCTGGAACCCATACATAAGTATAAGGCGGTGTCCCTCCAGTTACATTGGCAGAAGCAGTACCATCACTAGTATTTGGACCACTTTCATCTGTAGCAGACGCAGAAACGTTTAATGCATTTGAAGGTTCTGTGATTGTTACACTTTGCTCTACTGCTAAACACTGTGCACCATCTATGGTTACACTTACGGTATATACACCTGCTGGTATACTACTTAATGTACTTGTGGTTGTATTTGCATCTGTTTGTAATGTAGTAACATCTTGCCTCCAAACAAACGTGAAATTGGCTGTTGGATTAGCTATCGAGCTTGCACTGGCAGTAGCACTACCCGTTGAATTTCCTTTACAAAGCACATTCACTACATTAGAAATAGCAATTACTTGGTCACAATCATCTACACAATCAATAACAACAGTTTGGTCTAAAACACAGCCATTATCATCTGTAACCGTTACGGTATGATTTCCTGTTGGTAAGTTATTTGCCGTTGGACCTGTTTGATTTCCTGCACTTGCCCCCCACTGATAGGTATAGGACGGAGTACCCCCACTAGCTAATGCGCTAGCAGTACCGTTTGTGCAGCCACCAGTTTGAGTAGCATTTGTTTTTGTGATAAGAATGCTTAATGGCTCAGGTTGCCCGACTGTAGTCTGTGCAACATTAACCGGAACAGAACATGCAGCATCATCGGTTACCGTAACTTCATATACACCCGCAGGGATGTTTGTTAAATCTTGGCTAGTAGTTCCATTGCTCCAGTTATACGTATATGGAGGAGTTCCTCCGGTAACTGTTAAATCTATTGCACCATCACTTCCGCCAAAACATGATACATCTGTAGGTGTTGCAGTAACAGTTAGATTGTTAGGAATGATAGTAACAGCATCGGCATCATCCACCTGCAATTGACATCCACCGCCAAAGGTACCATCGTACTCCAATGTAGCAGATAGAGTTCCTTCAAAAGGAGCTCCGCCATTATATACAAAGACCCCATCCAATTCTGTTGACGTACCTATTTGATTTCCATTCAAAAAGAAAGTCCATAGGAAACTATCTGTTAAGGTTTCACACAGTGTTGCAGGATTGTCTCCAGTAAAAATGAACGTACCGTCATAAACTATAGCTTCATTACATTCTTGACGGGATATTTCTGCAGTCAATTCTGGGCAAGGCACACAAAATTCCGGGCTTGGGAAATTTGCTGAAGTATTTTGACAAGCTGCATCTTGATACGTAATAATCGAAGAACCAGAATCCGAAATACCACAAGCAGTATTGTTAGGTTCTGCCACAATATCATACTCTAAGGTAATGGTTTCATTTCCTAATTGATCCACAAACCAAGACAAAGTATCACCATTTACAACAACATCACTGCCATTAGGGGTTAAACTAGATACTATACTTCCTGGAACCAAATCGAACCCAGGTGCTATTTGGTTAACAACTAAAGGTTGTCCAGGCAAAGCTTGAGCAGCAAAAGTTAATTGACCCAGAATTTCTTGATAGATTTGAGATAAGTCTGCAGCGTTTTCAGTAGTAAAAAGACCTTCGTTTTGTATGGCATCCAGTACATTTGTCGCCAAAGTTTGCTGCGCTCCACTTATTTCCCCAAAAAACCCAAGGGAAAAAACATTCTGTCTATATGATTCTCCTCCAATAGTGATATTTTGTATAGTCGGGGCTGCATTTATCGCAGCATTTGTACAATCTGTTGGACCCGTTGGATTCTGATTACAACTGTCACCATTAGCCCTATACGTAGGGAGGCCGTCGGTTAAGAATATAACGTTTCTAGAAGTAACACAGTTAAAGCTTGCATTATTGAGTACGGTTCTAGTACGGTTAATTGCAGCTTCGGTGTTTGTACCCCCTACTGCAACATAATCATCAATTATGTTAGAAAGCGTGTTCTGCCCATTTTGAAATACAAAACCACTATCGGTAGTAGCTGTAGTAGAGTAGCTCACCAACGCTAACTTATTTAACCCTGTTGGATTATTTGAAGGCAGGAAAAAATTCGTTATAAAATCTTGCGCAGCATCTTGGGCATATTCCAACACAGAAGTCCCAGTCCCATCTTCATCGGCCATACTACCAGACCTATCTATTACCAAGACCACTTCCACAGGTTGTGGAGGCGGATTACCAGTAATAGTCAATGTAATATCAAATTGATTACAATTGTTAGGATCAGACATCGCAGTCTTATCAATAATAACATTTGGATCAGTACCTTGTGCCGTCGCAATTCCATTACACATGAAAATTGCCATTACTAGCAGTAGTAATACATTTTTGTGATCCAATAATTTCTGAAAGGGTAATAGTCGTTTCATAAACTTATATTTAGGTGATTACCTATAATCTCGTTTTACTTTATAAATCTGTTAGGGCTTATTGTGAACCCGAAGGATCAGCAACATATACACTAAGTGTAATGGGACTAATGGCAGCATTGCAGCCCTCTGCCACAGCACTTACCTCAACACAGCCCCATCTTTCCACGGGAGTGTTTTGTGGCACATGTATCTTTACCAAAAACTCATATGTTTGTCCTGCAGCCAATTTTACGTTTTCTCCCAATGCCCTTTTTGAAGAAGCTAAAAACACCGAAGTTTTCAAATTTACATTTGCAGCTCTGGAAGGGTACGTACTATTTGAACACGTCTTTGAAATATTCTCAGTTGTAATTTTGAACACCCCAACTTGGCTAGAGGTGTTTTTTAAGGACATTTTAAAGGTTGCGGCACGTTCAGTAGAAGCAGATTTATAAGACCTATTTTTTTGAACTTCTAAAGTCGCATTACATTGCGCATATGCCGAAGAAAAAACAACGGAAAACAAAAATATTGCACTAACAAAAAAAATCATTTTTAAAGAAGGGTTACTTCCAAATGTATTTGATCTTTTAATTAAAAAAGTATTCTTTTTCATAATTTAAAAATTTGTGAAAATTTCCCAACAATAGCTATTCTCATTCTGCTATTCTGAACAAATATATAACTAGCCAATAAACAAATTCTTACAATAAATCTACTTTTAGTTCAACTGTTGATTATTGTCGATAAAGTACACGATTTGAGTATAATCCATTGCGATATTTGTAAGAACAAGTACTACGTATATTCACGTATTACCCATAAAATAGAAGCTTTATAATAAAAAAACATGTAGGAAGAAAAACAAGGGCTGGATTATACTTCATATAAAATAGATGTACGAAAATTTTAAATATTTGGTTTTTTAAAGTTTGTTTTTTCTTACGAATTATAGGTTTATTTAGCAACCTTTCTACAATAAATGTAGAATAAAAAAGATCGATTAAAATCATATTTAATCGATGTAATTACTGTTTTTGTAAGAACCTTTCTATTTTTTCAATTAGCAAATCTCAACAATTTATAGAGCTGGACAGAGTATTAATTTGTAAGGTTTTTTTTAGAATTTTTTATTGAAACCTATAAACTCATAGTATATTTGCCACTTCTAAACTTATTACATGCTTCAAAAAGAAATTAATAGACGTAAAACCTTCGGAATTATATCCCATCCAGATGCGGGTAAAACTACTTTAACTGAAAAACTACTTTTATTTGGAGGAGCAATTCAAGAGGCTGGTGCTGTAAAAAGTAATAAAATAAAAAAAGGAGCTACTAGTGATTTTATGGAAATTGAACGCCAACGTGGAATTTCTGTAGCTACATCGGTCCTTGCTTTTGAATATGACGGCACCAAAATTAACATTCTGGACACGCCTGGCCACAAGGATTTTGCCGAAGACACCTTTAGAACACTAACTGCTGTAGACAGTGTAATTGTGGTAATTGATGTTGCAAAAGGCGTTGAAGAACAAACCGAGAAGCTTGTTGAAGTTTGTAGAATGCGAAATATTCCAATGATTGTTTTTATAAATAAAATGGATCGTGAAGGAAAAGATGCTTTTGAGCTACTGGACGAAATTGAACAAAAACTGAAACTACGTGTCACCCCACTCTCCTTCCCTATTGGTATGGGCTATGACTTTAAAGGTATTTACAACGTTTGGGAAAAAAACGTAAATCTTTTTAGCGGAGATAGCCGTAAAAACATAGAAGAAACCATTGAGATTGAAGATGTTTCCAGCCCGGAACTCGACAAACTTGTTGGGGAAAGTGCAGCTAATGAACTAAGGGAGGAACTTGAGTTAGTATATGAAGTTTACCCAGATTTTAATAGAGATGAATATCTGGAAGGTACTTTACAGCCTGTTTTCTTTGGTTCTGCCTTAAACAATTTTGGCGTACGCGAATTACTGGATTGTTTTGTTGAAATTGCACCAAAACCAAGACCAAAAGAAAGTGATACCCGCTTGGTAAAACCCGAGGAAAAAGAATTTTCTGGATTTGTATTTAAAATACACGCCAATATGGATCCTAAACATCGTGACAGACTGGCCTTTGTTAAAATAGTTTCAGGTACTTTTGAAAGAAACACACCCTACCTACACGTTCGGAATGGCAAAAAGCTGAAGTTCTCAAGCCCCAATGCTTTTTTTGCTGAAAAGAAAGAAATTGTAGATATTTCATATCCAGGGGATATTGTTGGACTTCATGACACTGGAAATTTTAAAATTGGAGACACACTTACTGAAGGGGAAGAAATGAACTATAGAGGAATTCCAAGTTTTTCACCCGAACATTTTAAGTACATTAACAATGCAGACCCAATGAAGAGCAAACAGCTTGAAAAGGGAATAGACCAGTTAATGGATGAAGGCGTGGCACAGCTTTTTACCTTAGAGCTAAATGGCCGTAAGGTAATAGGTACTGTAGGTGCGCTTCAGTTTGAAGTAATACAATACAGGCTTGAACACGAATACGGAGCCAAATGTACTTATGAGAACCTCAACGTACACAAAGCGTGCTGGGTAGAAGCAAAAGACCCGAAAAGTGCAGAGTTTGCCGATTTTAAAAGAGTAAAATCTAAGTTTCTTGCCAAGGACAAACTGGGACAACTGGTCTTTTTTGCAGATAGCGCTTTTACGCTACAAATGACCCAAAGTAAATACCCTAACGTAAAATTACATTTTGTGAGTGAGTTTGATGCTGCTGCTAAGCTTAAATCTTAAACTTTAGGTATTGCGTAGTAGGCAAAATAAAAGTCCATGATTCAAAAATTGAATCATGGACTTTTATTTTACAATTGAAATTGTTAACTAATGTTACATAGAATTAAGCTTCTCCCGTAGGGCCAAAATTAATTGGCATAGGAGGTTGCTGGTAGTCCTTTATCTCACCATGTTGCTTCTCAAAACGAGCCACATTATCATGCATTGCCTTTAAAAAGCGTTTTGCGTGTTGCGGTGTTAAAACTATCCTGGATTTTACTTTACTTTTAGGTACCCCAGGCATAATGCTTACAAAATCTACCACAAATTCGCTTTGTGAATGATTAATGATTGCCAAATTACTATAAATACCTTGTGCGGTTTCTTGATCTAGTTCTATATTTATTTGTCCTTGTTTCGGTTTCTTATCTTCTGCCATAGTGTTTATTTATTTCGGTTAGTCGAATAACCTTTATTAATTATTATTTAAAACTAATTGCTTTGAAGTTCCTTTGTAACTATAAAACAAAATCCCGTAACGGTGTCACGGGATTTTATTATTTATAAGTGAAAGATCCCGACCTAAATCGGGATAAGTTTGTTGCAATCTTTTCTTTAGCTAGCGCTCAAGAAAAGAAGCCCTCACTTAATTATAGTTCACTTCCTGCTTCTCCTTTGTCATTTCCTCAAACTCTTGTTTGGATCCTACAATAATAGTGTCATATCTTCTCATACCTGTACCGGCTGGGATTCTGTGTCCTACTATAACGTTCTCTTTCAATCCTTCTAAGGTATCTACTTTACCGCTTACAGCAGCTTCGTTTAATACTTTAGTGGTTTCCTGGAACGATGCCGCAGAGATAAAGGACTTGGTCTGTAACGATGCTCGTGTTATCCCTTGTAAGATTGGTGTTGCTGTTGCATTTACTGCTTCTCGGGCAACTACTAAATCTTTATCGGCACGACGCAAAATAGAGTTTTCATCACGTAAATCACGTGGGGAAATAATCTGTCCTTCTTTCAGGTTGTCAGACGCTCCTGCGCTTTCAACTACCTTCATTCCGAAAATTTTATCATTTTCTTCAATAAAGTCATCTTTGTGAACCAATTGATTTTCCAGGAACGTTGTATCTCCCGGATCTACAATTCGTACTTTACGCATCATTTGTCTTACAACAACTTCAAAGTGCTTATCGTTAATCTTCACCCCTTGCAAGCGGTATACTTCCTGAACTTCGTTCACCAAGTACTGTTGCACTGCAGATGGGCCTTTAATTCGTAAGATATCTTCTGGTGTAATAGAACCGTCAGAAAGTGGCATTCCGGCACGAACGTAATCGTTTTCCTGCACCAAGATCTGGTTGCTCAACTTCACCAGGTATTTCTTGATTTCGCCAATCTTAGATTCTACGATAATCTCACGGTTACCTCGCTTAATTTTTCCGAAGGAAACAACACCATCAATCTCACTTACTACAGCTGGATTAGAAGGGTTACGTGCTTCAAAAAGTTCGGTTACACGTGGAAGACCTCCTGTAATATCACCTGCTTTTGCAGATTTACGAGGTATCTTCACCAAGATTTTACCAATTTTAATTTTATCACCATCATCTACAGACAGTAAGGCTCCTACAGGTAAGTTGTACGAACGAATTACTTCGTCTTTCTTCCCTAAAATCTGAAGTGTTGGTATTTTCTTCTTATCTCTAGATTCGGTAATTACTTTTTCCTGGAATCCGGTTTGTTCATCAATTTCAACAGCATAGGTAATACCTTGTTCTATATTTTCGTACTTGATCTTACCTGCAAATTCTGAAATAATCACACCGTTATATGGATCCCACTGGCAAACTACATCACCTTTCTTCAGTTTTTGTCCATCTTTTACAAAAATGGTCGAACCGTAAGGGATTACATTTGTACTTAAAGTGATTCCGGTTTTTTCGTCTACTAATTTCAATTCAGAAGTACGGGAGATTACAATATCGATTGTATTTCCTTCGCTATCTTCTCCTTTTACAGTTTTTAGGTCTTCAATTTCAGCTTTACCATCAAATTTCACGGTAAGTTTATTTTCTTCTGAAATGTTCCCTGCAATACCACCCACGTGGAAGGTACGTAACGTTAACTGCGTTCCTGGCTCTCCAATAGATTGTGCTGCTACAACTCCTACTGCTTCACCTCTTTGTACCATTTTATTGGTAGCAAGGTTTCGACCGTAACACTGTGCGCAAATTCCTTTGGTTGCCTCACACGTTAATGGAGAACGAACTTCTATAGACTCGATTGGAGACTCTGTTATTGTTTTTGCAACTACTTCAGAAATGTGATCTCCCGCATTTGCCAATACTTCCTTGGTTAACGGGTTTATTACATCATTTAGTGAGGTACGTCCAACAATTCTGGCTCCTAGACTTTCTACAATTTCTTCGTTTTTCTTTAATGCTGAAACTTCAATACCTCTTAAAGTACCGCAATCTTCAGAATTAATGATCACATCCTGTGAAACATCTACCAATCTACGTGTTAAGTATCCTGCATCTGCCGTTTTTAAAGCGGTATCTGCAAGACCTTTACGTGCACCGTGCGTAGAGATAAAGTATTCTAAAATTGAAAGTCCTTCCTTAAAGTTAGAAAGAATTGGGTTTTCAATAATTTCACCTCCACCACTGTTAGATTTTTTCGGCTTTGCCATCAAACCACGCATTCCTGTAAGCTGGCGAATCTGTTCTTTAGATCCACGTGCTCCAGAATCAAGCATCATATACACCGAGTTAAATCCTTGCTGGTCTTCACGAATACGCTTCATAGACAGCTCGGTCAATTCGGCATTGGTTGCCGTCCAGATATCAATTACCTGGTTGTAACGCTCGTTGTTGGTAATAAGTCCCATGTTATAGTTCCCTACAATACCATCAACCTGTGTGTTGGCATCATCGATCATTTGTTGCTTTTCTGGTGGGATAATAATATCTCCCAAGCTAAATGACAATCCGCCTTCAAATGCAAATTTATATCCAAGACTTTTAATTTCATCCAGGAAAGCAGCCGTTTTAGGCACACTTGTCACTGCCAAAATATCTCCAATAATATCACGTAACGACTTCTTGGTAAGCACTTGGTTGATATAACCCGCTTCTTCAGGAACCTGTTCGTTAAAGATAACACGTCCTAAGGTGGTAGTAATAATTTGGTTTACCAACTCCCCTTGTTCGTTAAAGTCTTTTGTTCTTATTTTTACTTCAGCATTTAGGTCTACTCGCTTCTCATTGTATGCAATAATAGCCTCTTCTGCCGAATAGAATGTTAAGCCTTCTCCTTTTACGGTATACTGCTCATCTGTTTTTCTAAGTTTGGTCATATAATACAGACCCAGTACCATATCCTGCGAAGGTACCGCTACTGGGCTACCGTTTGCAGGGTTCAGAATATTGTGTGACGCCAACATTAACAATTGTGCTTCCAGAATGGCCTCTGGTCCCAACGGAAGGTGTACCGCCATCTGGTCACCATCAAAATCGGCGTTAAATGCCGTACATACCAATGGGTGTAACTGGATTGCTTTCCCTTCAATTAATTTAGGCTGAAACGCTTGAATACCTAAACGGTGAAGCGTTGGAGCACGGTTAAGCAATACCGGATGTCCTTTAAGAACATTTTCCAGGATATCCCAAACCACTGGCTCTTTTTTGTCTATAATTTTCTTTGCAGACTTTACTGTTTTTACAATACCTCTTTCAATCAATTTACGGATTACGAAAGGTTTGTATAATTCTGCTGCCATGTCCTTAGGAAGACCACATTCAAACAATTTAAGTTCTGGTCCTACAACAATTACCGAACGTGCACTATAATCTACACGCTTACCCAGTAAGTTTTGGCGGAAACGTCCTTGCTTACCTTTCAGGGAATCTGAAAGTGATTTCAACGGACGGTTGCTATCGGTTTTTACTGCTGAAGATTTACGAGTGTTGTCAAATAATGAATCTACAGACTCCTGAAGCATACGTTTCTCATTTCTAAGAATTACTTCCGGTGCCTTAATTTCCATCAATCGTTTTAAACGGTTGTTACGTATAATCACACGACGGTACAAATCGTTCAAATCACTTGTTGCAAAACGACCTCCATCCAACGGTACCAATGGACGTAATTCTGGTGGAATTACAGGTACCACTTTCATAATCATCCACTCTGGGTTGTTTTCGCGGTTTTTGTTTGCATCTCGCAACGCTTCCACAACCTGAAGACGCTTTAAGGCTTCCGTTTTACGTTGTTTAGATGTTTCATTGTTTGCTTTGTGACGTAATTCAAAAGATAATGAATCTAAGTCTATACGTTGCAGCAATTCAATTAAACACTCGGCTCCCATTTTAGCAATAAACTTGTTCGGGTCGGTATCGTCCAGATACAGGTTTTCCTGTGGAAGGCTGTCTAATATATTAAGGTATTCTTCTTCAGTAAGGAAATCCATTTTTTGAACGGGCTCTCCTTCTTCATTTTTTGCAATACCAGGTTGTATTACTACATATCTTTCGTAGTAAATAATCATATCTAATTTCTTAGACGGTAATCCAAGAAGGTATCCAATTTTATTTGGTAAACTTCTAAAATACCAGATGTGAGCTACAGGAACCACTAAGTTGATGTGTCCCACGCGGTCACGACGTACTTTCTTTTCAGTTACCTCTACGCCACAACGGTCACAAACAATCCCTTTATAACGGATACGCTTGTACTTTCCACAGGCACATTCATAATCCTTTACAGGACCAAAAATACGCTCACAGAACAAACCGTCACGCTCTGGTTTGTGCGTACGGTAATTGATAGTTTCTGGTTTAAGCACCTCTCCACGAGACTCTGCCAAAATTGATTCTGGCGATGCTAAACCGATAGAAATTTTATTAAATTTCTTTTGTTGTTGTTCGTTATTATTTCTTGCCATAATGCTTTTCTTCAGTAATTCAGTAATGAGTGTTCAGTAATTCAGTAATGAGTACGCAGTAGTCAGTTTAAAAATCGCGTTGCAATAGCTAACTGATTACTGCATACTGCATACTTTTTACTATTCTTCTAATCTAATGTCAAGCCCAAGTCCTTTCAATTCGTGCATAAGTACGTTGAAAGATTCTGGTAATCCTGGTTCTGGCATTGCTTCTCCTTTTACGATACTCTCGTAGGTTTTTGCTCTACCAATAACATCATCAGACTTTACCGTCAATATTTCTCGCAGGGTGCTGGAAGCTCCATAAGCTTCAAGTGCCCATACCTCCATCTCACCAAAACGCTGTCCACCAAACTGGGCTTTACCACCCAATGGTTGTTGTGTAATTAATGAATATGGACCAATAGAACGTGCGTGCATCTTGTCGTCTACCATATGTCCTAGTTTTAACATATAGATAACTCCTACAGTTGCCGGTTGGTCAAAACGTTGTCCTGTACCACCATCGTATAGGTACGTATGTCCATAACGTGGTATCCCAGCTTCATCGGTTAATTCGTTGATCTGGTCTATGGTGGCTCCGTCAAAAATTGGGGTAGCATATTTTCTACCTAATTTTTGTCCGGCCCATCCAAGTACCGTTTCATAAATCTGACCAATGTTCATACGTGATGGTACCCCTAATGGGTTCAACACGATGTCTACCGGAGTTCCGTCTTCTAGGAACGGCATATCTTCTTCACGAACAATACGGGCTACAATACCCTTGTTACCGTGACGACCTGCCATTTTATCTCCTACTTTCAGTTTACGTTTTTTAGCGATGTACACTTTTGCAAGTTTCAAAATACCTGATGGCAATTCGTCTCCTACTGAAATTGTAAATTTCTCACGACGTAAGTTTCCTTGTAAATCGTTTTCCTTAATACGGTAGTTGTGCAACAAGTCACGAACCATAGTGTTGGTTTCGTCATCTGTGGTCCACGTCCCACCTACTAAGTGTGTATAATCATCTACAGCATTTAACATTTTCAGGGTGTATTTTTTTCCTTTTGGGAAAACAACTTCTCCTAAATCGTTGGTTACACCTTGTGCTGTTTTTCCACCTACAATAGCGAATAGTTTTTCAACCAACACATCTTTTAAGGCGTCAAACTTAGCATCGTACTGTACTTCCAGTGCTGCGATGTCTTCTTTATCTTTAGCTCTTTTGCGCTTATCTTTAATAGCACGAGCAAACAGTTTCTTGTTTATTACTACACCACGTAATGAAGGAGATGCTTTTAAGGAAGCATCTTTAACATCACCTGCTTTGTCACCAAAAATGGCACGTAATAATTTTTCTTCTGGGGTTGGATCACTTTCTCCTTTAGGAGTAATTTTTCCAATTAATATATCCCCTGGTTTCACTTCGGCACCTACGCGAATCATTCCGTTTTCGTCCAGGTCTTTTGTAGCCTCTTCAGAAACGTTTGGAATGTCGTTGGTTAATTCTTCGTTCCCTAATTTGGTATCACGAACTTCCAGTGAATATTCATCTATATGAATAGAGGTAAATATATCGTCACGTACTACTTTTTCAGAAATTACGATAGCATCCTCAAAGTTATACCCTTTCCAAGGCATAAAGGCTACTTTCATATTACGTCCAAGTGCCAGCTCTCCTTTTTCGGTAGCATAGCCCTGACATAAAACCTGTCCTTTTTCAACGCGATCCCCTTTACTAACAATGGGTTTCAAGTTGATAGAGGTACTCTGGTTTGTCTTTCTGAATTTTACTAACTGATAGGTTTTGGAATCCCCATCAAAACTAACCATACGTTCTTCTTCAGAACGGTCATACTTAATAGTAATTTCGTTTGCATCAACGTATTCAACCACTCCATCACCTTCGGCATTTATTAATACCCGCGAGTCACTCGCGACTTGACGTTCAAGACCTGTTCCAACAATTGGAGAGTCTGCACGCAATAACGGTACTGCCTGGCGCATCATATTACTTCCCATTAACGCACGGTTTGCATCATCGTGCTCCAGGAACGGAATTAAGGATGCAGATATAGACGAAATCTGGTTTGGTGCAACATCGGCATAATTTACTGTCTTTGGATCAACCACCGGGAAATCACCTTCCATTCGTGCAATTACACGATCGGTATCAATCTTACCATCTTTTCCTAATGGAATGTTTGCCTGAGCGATCAATTGTCCTTCTTCTTCTTCAGCTGAAAGGTACTGTGCTTCATTTTTGAAGTCTATTTTACCATCTTCAACCTTTCTGTAAGGCGTTTCAATGAAACCTAAGTTATTCACTTTGGCATATACCGAAAGTGAAGAAATAAGTCCAATGTTTGGTCCTTCAGGAGTTTCAATAGGACATAATCTTCCGTAGTGTGTGTAGTGAACGTCACGCACCTCAAAACCTGCTCTTTCACGGGAAAGACCCCCAGGTCCTAATGCTGAAAGACGACGCTTATGCGTAATCTCTGCCAGCGGGTTGGTCTGGTCCATAAACTGAGACAACTGGTTGGTACCAAAGAACGAGTTAATTACAGAAGACAAGGTCTTCGCATTAATCAAATCGATTGGGGTAAATACTTCGTTGTCACGAACGTTCATACGCTCACGGATGGTTCTTGCCATACGTGCAAGTCCAACACCAAACTGAGAAGATAGTTGTTCACCTACCGTACGTACACGACGGTTAGATAAGTGATCAATATCATCAATCTCTGCTTTAGAGTTGATCAATTCAATAAGGTATTTTACAATGGTGATGATATCTAATTTGGTCAAGACCTGCTTGTCCATTTCAATATCCAATTGTAATTTTTTATTCATACGGTACCGTCCTACTTCACCCAAGTTGTATCTCTGGTCTGAGAAGAACAACTTGTTAATGATACCACGAGCGGTTTCCTCGTCTGGCGGTTCGGCGTTACGTAATTGTCTGTAAATATGTTCTACCGCTTCTTTTTCTGAATTGGTAGGATCCTTTTGCAAGGTGTTATGGATAATCGCATAATCTGCCTGCTGATTATCTTCTTTGTGCAACAAGATAGTTTTTGAACCAGAGTCCAAGATCTCTTCGATGTGTTCTTTTTCAAGAACAGTATCTCTATCTAACACAATCTCGTTTCGTTCAATAGATACTACTTCTCCGGTATCCTCATCTACGAAATCTTCGTGCCAGGTTTTAAGCACACGGGCAGCCAATTTGCGACCCATATATTTTTTAAGACCTGTTTTACTTGCTTTTACTTCTTCGGCCAGGTCAAAGATTTCTAGGATATCCTTATCTCTTTCAAAACCAATAGCACGGAAAAGTGTAGTTACAGGTAATTTTTTCTTTCTATCGATATAAGCGTACATAACACTGTTAATATCGGTAGCAAATTCAATCCATGACCCTTTAAAAGGAATTACACGGGCTGAATATAATTTGGTTCCATTGGCGTGGAACGATTGTCCAAAGAAAACACCAGGCGAACGGTGTAACTGAGATACTACCACACGTTCTGCACCATTGATACAAAAAGTACCGGATGGTGTCATGTAAGGAATGGTACCCAGGTACACATCTTGTACAATAGTTTCAAAATCTTCGTGCTCATCGTCTGTACAATACAGTTTTAAACGTGCTTTTAATGGCACACTGTAGGTTAGACCACGTTCAATACATTCCTGAATGGAATATCTTGGGGGATCTACGAAGTAATCTAAAAATTCTAATACAAATTGATTACGGGTGTCTGTAATCGGGAAATTCTCTAGGAAGGTCTTGTATAACCCTTCTTGACCTCTTTCTTCTGACTTGGTTTCCAACTGGAAAAAATCCTGGAAGGATTTGATCTGTATGTCCAACAAGTCCGGATACTCCGGCTTGTTCTGTACAGAGGAAAAATTCAATCTTTCAGTTTGCGTTGCTGACATCTATGGACGGAATTTTAATTAAAATTATGGGTGTGTGCGCATACTCATTTCTTGTCAACCTTTATATACGCAAAATGGTTTAGGTCATTTCCGCCCCGATTAGTATCGGGGGGAAGACCTAAACCTTAAGGTTTGAAGTGTTGTTGGCTTACTTAAGCTCAACCTCTGCTCCAGCTTCTTCTAGTTGAGCTTTAAGTGCTTCAGCTTCGTCTTTAGAAACTCCTTCTTTAATTGGAGAAGGGGCGTTATCTACTAATTCTTTAGCGTCTTTTAGACCAGCACCAGTTAATTCTTTAACTAGTTTTACAACTGCAAGTTTAGAACCTCCAGCGGCTGTAAGAATTACGTCGAATTCTGTTTGCTCTTCTGCGGCGTCATCACCACCAGCACCACCAGCAGCAACAGCTACAGCTGCAGCAGCAGGCTCGATACCGTACTCATCTTTTAATATAGTAGCTAATTCATTAACCTCTTTTACGGTTAAGTTAACTAATTGTTCTGCGAAATCTTTTAAATCTGCCATTTTCTATCGTTTTTAAAAAAGTGTAATTTATTATTTGTATTTAATTAGTGCTTATGTTATTCGGGTCTTTCCGAAAGTGTTTTTACAATACCTGCAATGGTACCTCCGCTACTCTTAAGTGCAGAAATAACATTCTTGGCAGGAGATTGAAGTAATCCGATGATATCTCCAATAAGCTCTTCTCTAGACTTAATGTCTACAAGCGCATCTAGCTGATCATCTCCTACGTAGATAGCTTCTTCAATGAAAGCTCCTTTTAGTAAAGGTTTTTCAGATTTTTTTCTGAATTCCTTAATAACTTTAGCAGGCGCATTGCTGGCCTCTGAAACCATTAATGAAGTGTTTCCCTTAAGAACACCGGTCAATTCACCAAAGTCTTTATCTGAAGCTTCCATTGCCTTTGCAAGCAATGTATTTTTTACCACATTTAACTTAACCCCTGCTTTAAAACAAGCACGACGTAAGTTTGAGGTAGCTCCTGCATCCAAGCCTGAAATATCAGCTAAATAAATAGTTTGATTTTCAGCTAACTGTGCAGTCAAGGTTTCAATTACTTGTGATTTTTCTTCTCTAGTCATATCTTCTATGTTTACTGCTCAGTAAATCGTTTTGTATCAATTTCAACTGAAGGAGACATCGTAGAAGACATATAAATGCTCTGAATGTAAACTCCTTTAGCCGCTTGAGGCTTCAACTTTACCAATGTGGTTAATAATTCTCTTGCGTTTCCTGCAATTTTTTCAGCATCGAAAGACGCTTTACCAATTGCGGCGTGAATGATACCTGTTTTATCAACTTTAAAGTCAATTTTACCAGCTTTCACGTCTGAAACTGCTTTAGCAACGTCCATTGTTACCGTACCAGTCTTTGGGTTAGGCATTAAGCCTCGAGGACCTAACACACGTCCTAAAGGACCTAATTTACCCATTACACTAGGCATTGTTACAATTACGTCAACATCTGTCCAACCTCCTTTAATTTTGTCGAGGTACTCGTCTAATCCAACGTAGTCTGCTCCAGCTTCTTTAGCTTCGGCTTCCTTGTCTGGAGTAACCAATGCTAACACCTTCACGTCTTTACCCGTCCCGTGAGGAAGGGTTACAACACCACGTACCATTTGGTTCGCTTTACGTGGATCCACGTTTAAACGTACCGCAAGGTCTACAGAGGCATCAAAATTTACGTTGGTGATCTCTTTTATTAAAGCAGAAGCTTCAGCTACAGTATAGGTTTTATCCTCTACCTTCTGTACAGCTTCCTTTTGCTTTTTTGTTAATCTTGCCATTTTATAGATTCTTTTTTTGGATTAAAAAGGAGCAGCTCCTTTTACTTTAACTCCCATAGATCTTGCAGTTCCAGCTACCATTTTCATAGCAGACTCTACGGTAAATGCATTAAGATCTGGCATTTTGTCTTCTGCAATCGTTTTTATCTGATCCCAGGTAATAGTTGCTACTTTATTGATGTGTGGTTCACCAGAGCCCTTTTTAGCTTTAGCGGCCTCCAGGATTTGTACTGCAGCAGGTGGGGTTTTAATAACAAACTCGAAAGATTTGTCTTTATAAACCGTAATCTGTACAGGCAATACTTTTCCTTGTTTATCCTGGGTTCTTCCGTTAAATTGCTTACAGAATTCCATGATATTCACACCGGCAGCACCTAACGCTGGTCCAACTGGTGGAGACGGGTTTGCCGCTCCTCCGCGAACTTGCAGTTTTACTACTTTATCTACTTCTTTTGCCATTGTTTTAGTTTAAAAATTTGATTTCTCTAAAGTGGAAGCCTAAGAAAAATCTATTTATAGCGTGTAACAATTATACTTTTTCTACTTGCATATAGCTTAGTTCTAATGGTGTCTTTCTTCCGAAGATCTTTACCATAACTTCAAGCTTACGCTTTTCTTCATTAATTTTTTCAACAGTTCCGTTGAAACCGTTAAAAGGTCCATCAATCACCTTGATGGTTTCACCAATTGTAAAAGGAATATTTACATTTTCGTCCTGAACCGAAAGTTCATCAACTTTACCTAACATCCTGTTTACTTCACTTTGGCGAAGTGGCACGGGATCTCCCCCTTTGGTTTCACCCAAAAAGCCAATTACCCCGTTTATGGATTTAATAATATGCGGGATTTCGCCTGCCAAACTTGCCTGTATCATAATATACCCAGGAAAATAAACGCGCTCTTTATTGGTTTTTTTTCCATTGCGAATTTGAATAACCTTTTCAGTTGGAACAAGAACCTGCTCGATATAATCTTGCAAATCCAGACGAGTAATCTCTCTGTCTATTGCAGATTTTATCTTGTTTTCCTGTCCACTCACTGAACGGACCACATACCATCTTTTTGTACTCGTTGTTTCAGTCATACTTACGACTTAATCCAGTTAAAATATTGTTCAATCACACTACTAAATACTTGATCTACGCCAAATACTGCAAGTGCCAGGATAATAGAAAACACAGCTACAATAACCGTAAGCTTTTGTGCTTCACCCCACTCAGGCCACGTAACGTGGTTTTTCAATTCGTTATAAGATTCTTTAATATAGTTTACCATTGTAATGGGTTTTATATTGTATTAAAGTGTATTTCTTTATTATGTACAAGTTGAGAGATTCCCTTCGACTGCTCTCCTTTGGCGTACGCTCAGGATAAACTTCTCGCCGTAAATCATTTCAAAAAAAACAATGTAACACAATTGTCACTTTGTTTCGTTGCACGGGTTGAGAGACTCGAACTCCCGACACCTGGTTTTGGAGACCAGTGCTCTACCAACTGAGCTAAACCCGTATAAGGGTTTTTTATAGCGTACACTATGCTAACCCGTTATAAAAGTCAAGGCGTTCCGTTATAAACGGAACACCTTTACCTTTATTTATATACTTAAATTAGTCTAAGATTTCAGTAACCTGACCGGCTCCTACTGTTCTACCACCTTCACGGATTGCAAAACGAAGACCAACATTCATTGCGATTGGCTGGATAAGCTCAACGTGAATTGTTAAGTTATCTCCAGGCATTACCATTTCAACTCCATCAGGAAGAGAAATGTTTCCAGTCACATCAGTTGTACGTACGTAGAACTGTGGACGATAGTTATTATGGAATGGTGTGTGACGCCCACCTTCTTCTTTCTTAAGAACGTACACCTCTGCTTTAAACTTAGCGTGTGGTGTTACAGATCCTGGCTTAGTAATTACCATACCTCTAGAGATTTGAGTTTTCTCAATACCTCTTAACAAGATACCAGCGTTATCTCCAGCCTCACCTCTATCAAGGATTTGACGGAACATTTCGATACCAGTAATAGTAGAAGTTAATTTCTCAGCTCCCATACCAATAATCTCAACAGGATCACCAGTATTAGCAACACCAGTTTCGATACGACCTGTAGCTACAGTTCCACGACCTGTAATAGAGAATACATCTTCGATTGGCATCAAGAAAGGCTTGTCAATTTCACGAAGTGGCTCTTCAATCCAAGTATCCACTGCTTCCATTAGTTCGATAACTGTGTCAACCCATTTTTGCTCACCGTTCAAAGCACCAAGTGCAGAACCAGCGATTACAGGACCATTGTCTCCATCATACTCGTAGAAAGAAAGTAAATCTCTTATCTCCATTTCTACTAGCTCAAGTAACTCCTCATCATCTACCATATCCACCTTGTTCATAAAAACAACAATACGTGGAATACCTACCTGACGTCCTAAAAGGATGTGCTCACGTGTTTGTGGCATAGGTCCGTCTGTTGCAGCTACTACCAAGATTGCACCGTCCATTTGTGCAGCACCAGTTACCATGTTCTTTACGTAATCGGCGTGACCTGGACAGTCAACGTGTGCGTAATGACGATTTGCTGTTGCATACTCAACGTGCGAAGAGTTAATTGTAATACCTCTTTCTTTTTCTTCAGGAGCATTGTCAATTTGATCAAAAGCAGATGCTTGTGAATATCCTGCGTCTGCCAACACTTTTGTAATTGCAGCAGTTAAAGTTGTTTTACCGTGATCTACGTGTCCAATTGTACCTACATTTAAGTGGGGTTTCGAACGATCATATGTTTCTTTTGCCATTTTGTATTAATTTAAATCTTAGTTATATATTAGTGTTCAATTTTATGCTGTGTTGAGCCAATGACGAGAATTGAACTCGTGACCTCTTCCTTACCAAGGAAACGCTCTACCCCTGAGCTACACCGGCGTAAAGTGTTTATTTCTTTAACCCCCAAAAGCCTCAGAGAGGCATTAATTTTAAAAGGAAAAGAACCTGCCTTCGCAGGAAAACTTTAGAGCGGGAGACCAGGTTCGAACTGGCGACATTCAGCTTGGAAGGCTGACGCTCTACCAACTGAGCTACTCCCGCATTTATTAATCTTAAATTAAAAACATAAGACTAAAAGGT
>PANU01000001.1 GCA_002707745.1 Flavobacteriaceae bacterium | reverse complement strand
TAAATTAAAAGGTTCACTTTAAAATTTTCTGCTTGAGGATCTGGGTCGTGAAATTGAGTTGGAGTCATGCTCCCAAATACCACTACACCACTACCAAAGTCTTTTTGAGCAAGATGTGAAATTGTTGGATCTCCAGTTTTAATAACTATATCTGTTAACCCTACCCCGTCAATATCACTATGTGCCCAACTACCACCTGTCATTGATACAGTTGTAGGCAGGTTAGGACCAACTATTGCAGGATAGGCTGGATTTAAAACAGTAACACTATTACTAGGACTACTACCAGTTCGAATAAGAGTTGTACCTCCAAAGCCCATAGAGAAAGTTCCACTATTATTTGCTGCCGAATTAAACAATAATATCCCACCATTGCTTACCCAATTTTCAATTAAAGTTTGATTGGTAGAAAAAAATGTAAACATTGCTGGTTCATTAGGTCCACTACCATCTAAATAGACAAATCTTGAAGCTGAATCGAACACTACATTTGGGTCTGCAGCTTGAAATGTATCAAATGTCCAATTTCCAACACCAAATGCAGCATTCATATTATCGGTATTGGTAGCCGCACCGAAAGGGAGTCCCGTATTTCCTCTTAAGTAATAGGTATCTCCAGCAGCAGCCATATTATACTGAGGATTTTCAGGGATAGAAGCCGAAAAAGCTTCAGTACTGCCTGTCATGAATTCATATTCTAAAATATTGAAACTGGTTGTTGTCGCTTGCGCCTGCACCGTTATAGTACCTGCGAGCAGGACAGTGAGTAGTCCTACATAAAACGTAATTTTGCTTTTCATAATGAAATTTTTATTTGGTTATTATTGGTTAACAGCAAGCATAAAGACAAAACATAAAAAAAGTACACGAACCTATATATAGACCGGTGTACTTTTTTTTACTACACAAATAATTAAATTGTAAAGTTGTTGTCATACTTATTTAACTTGATTAGATAGAATTCCCTATTACATATATAGAGTTTTCGTTTCTTTTAAAGTTACGTAGTAAAATGTAGGGCTGGTTTCTTAAATTATGTTAAAATATCTGAATATTAACAATTTAACGATTCATTAAGATTTCAAAAAACAATTTTATAGATTGTCTTATGGACTGTACGATACAATTTTAGAAAACAAATACCTGTGTAAAACTTACACACCCCAAAGAAGTGGCTTAACAAAAATTTAACGTAATAAGATTTCTTCTCTTTTAACAAAAAATGTTAAAAATGTAATAGCTACGAAGTGCTTTTAGATTTCTTTTACAGAAAAAGATTACATCAAATAATAAAAATTATGCTAAAAAGGGCTATTTTAGGAAAGACACCACATTATGTTCAATACGCTTATGGATGTTAGACACCGCTGCTTTTTGAAATTTCTCCCCTGTAATGTTTTCGTATAACTCTATATATCTTTCTGAAACGGTTTCGATATAAGCATCACTCATCACAGGAAGCTTTTGACCTTCCAACCCCTGAAAACCATTTTGAATAAGCCATTGACGCACAAATTCTTTGGAGAGTTGTTTTTGCGCTTCTCCTTTTTGCTGACGGGCTTCATAACCTTCAGCATAAAAATAACGGGAAGAATCTGGAGTGTGTATTTCGTCAATCAATACAATTTTCCCATCCTTTGTTTTACCGAATTCGTATTTAGTATCTACTAAAATTAATCCGCGGCTGGCAGCTATTTCGGTACCTCTTTGAAAGAGTTTACGGGTGTAGTCTTCTAAAATCAGGTAGTCTTCTTCTGCAACAATACCACGCTTCAAAATTTCTTCTCTGGAAATATCTTCGTCGTGATCGCCCATTTCGGCTTTGGTGGCCGGGGTAATGATGGGTTGCGGAAATTTATCGTTTTCCTGCATCCCATCGGGCATTTCCACACCACATAACATTCGCTTACCTGCTTTATACTCGCGGGCAGCGTGACCGCTCATATAGCCACGAATAACCATTTCAACTTTAAAGGGTTCACATGCTTCCCCCACAGCAACATTCGGGTCGGGGGCGGCGGTTAACCAATTAGGCACCAAATCTTCAGTAGCGCGCATCATTTTGGTAGCAATCTGGTTCAAAATTTGTCCTTTAAAAGGAATTCCTTTTGGCATTACCACATCAAAAGCACTTAATCTGTCGGTTGCTATCATTACCAATAGATTGTTCTCCAAAGTATACACTTCACGAACTTTCCCTTTGTAAACCGATTTTTGGCCCGGGAAGTTAAAGTTGGTGTCTGTTATTGTGTTCATATTTAGGGGGTACGTTTTAGGTAGTATAAAAACATCCCTTTTGACTCTCAAGGGAATAGTAACTAGTTCTGTTTTTGATGTTGGTTTCGAATTTTTAGGAATCTAAATTTTCAATACTTTTATAAGCAGCTATTACTTCTTTTACAAGGCGGTGACGGATAACATCTTTATCGTCCAGGTAAATCATTCCTACTCCTTGTACGTCTTTTAATACAAGTAAGGCCTCTTTTAATCCTGATATAACCCGCCGTGGTAAATCTATTTGCCCAGGATCTCCGGTGACCATAAATTTTGCGTGTTTGCCCATACGGGTGAGAAACATTTTCATTTGGGCGTGTGTGGTGTTTTGTCCTTCGTCTAAAATAACAAAAGCATTATCCAGGGTACGACCACGCATAAATGCTAACGGGGCAATTTGTATTACCCCTTTTTCTATATAGCTATCCAGTTTTTCATTTGGGATCATGTCTCGCAATGCATCGTACAAGGGTTGCATATACGGATCCAGTTTTTCTTTAAGATCACCTGGTAAAAACCCTAAATTTTCTCCTGCTTCCACCGCAGGACGGGTTAGAATAATACGTTTAACCTGCTTTTCTTTTAGCGCTTTTACTGCCAGAGCCACTCCTGTGTATGTTTTCCCTGTACCTGCGGGACCCACGGCAAAAACCATATCGTTTTTGTTCATTAGGTCTACCAGTTTTCGCTGGTTGGCAGTTTGCGCTTTAATAAGTTTCCCGCTCACTCCGTGGACCAAAACTTCGCCGCTACTGGCCGAAGTTTCGTAATCTTCCTTACTACGACTGGAAAGTACCCGTTCTATGGTATTTTCGTCCATTTTGTTGTATTTGGCAAAATGTTCCAAGAGCATGGTTATCCTTCGGTCAAACTCTTCCAACACTTCTTCGTCTCCGTAGGCTTTAAGTTTACTACCACGTGCCACAAGTTTCAGTTTGGGAAAATACTTTTTTAATAAATCAATATTTGCATTCTGAAGCCCAAAAAATTCTCGCGGGCTTATTTCGGTGAGTTCAATTATAAGTTCGTTCAAAAGCGCAGTTGTTTATAACATTTAATACTATGTGTAAATATAGTTTTTCCAATCCTAAAAGTACTTTATTTTTGTAGTAGTAATTTCAACAACATATCAACAATTAGCTAAATGCCCATTATTACCCTCACGACAGATTTTGGAGAAAAAGACCACTTTGTGGGTGCGGTAAAAGGTGCTATTTACACCGAATTGGCCGACACAAAAATTGTAGACATCTCGCATAGTATTTCCCCTTTTCACAGTATGGAAGCGGCTTATATTATTCAGAATGCATACAAAAGTTTTCCGGCGGGAACTATTCATATTATTGGAATAGACAGCGAATTAAATCCCGAAAATCAACACATTGCTGTGAAATTGGACGGTCATTATTTTGTATGTGCCAATAATGGCATTATATCGATGTTAACTTCAGAAGTAAACCCAGAAAAGATTGTTGAAATAAACATCCACGATCGGGTGATAAGTAATTTCCCCGTGCTGGATGTTTTTGTAAAAGTGGCGTGCCACCTGGCTCGCGGAGGTACCCTGGAGGTAATTGGGAAACCTATTACTGAGATTAAAGATTTGGTGGGTATTAAGCCTGTTGTAAACGGTGAAAGCAACCAGATAATTGGTAATGTAATTTATATAGACAACTACGGAAATGTGGTGTGCAACATTAGTAAAGCACTTTTTGAAGAAGTTGGTAAAGGAAGGTCTTTTAAAATTACAGCCCGCCGGGCAAATTTTAATACCATTTATTCGTATTACAGTGACGCCATTAATTTTGAAATCCCCAAAGAACGGCGGGAAGAGGATGGAAAAAAACTAGCGGTATGGAACTCTTCAGGATATTTAGAATTGGCTATCTATAAAAGCAATCCTACTACCGTAGGGAGTGCTTCCTCTTTGTTTGGTTTACAATTTAGAGATGCTGTGACCATTAATTTTAATATAGAATAAAGAGTTAAATTTTAAAGGTGTATTGCAAGTACTTTACACTAAAAAAACGAAATAGATGTTTACAAGAATTGTTAAGATGCATTTCAGAGAAGAAGAGATTCCTTCTTTTTTGGCTAATTTTGAAACTGTAAAACTAAAAATTAGAAAGTTTCCTGGTTGTGAGCACTTAAAGCTATTGCGGGATAAAAATGATACCACTATTTTTTTTACCTATAGCAAGTGGCAAACCGTAGAAGATTTAGAAGCGTATCGAAATAGCACTCTTTTTAAAGGTGTTTGGGCAACAACAAAACCAAAGTTCCGTTCTAAAGCCGAAGCCTGGAGTGTGGACGTGAAGGAATTGGTAGACCCTAGTGAGAAGCATGAAGCATGAAGTGATAAAATTTAAAATTCTTTTAAACGCTCCCAATGGAAGAGTGGAACGTTAAAACCTAGGCGCAGATAAAGTTCGGGGAGGGATTTAACTAACAACTAACAACTAACAACTAACAACTAACAACTAACAACTAACAACTAACAACTAACAACTAAATTTACAATGCTACCAATACTAAAAAAAGAAATAACCAGTTTTTTTGCCAGCCCCATCGGGTATATGGTTATTGGGTTGTTTTTGGTGGTAAACGGATTGTTTCTTTGGGTATTTAGTGGCGATTATAATATTCTGGATGCTGGGTTTGCAGATCTTAATCCGTTTTTTGAGTTGGCTCCATGGATTCTTTTATTTTTAATTCCCGCAATTACTATGCGTGCTTTTAGTGAGGAATTAAAGCAAGGTACACTAGAACTACTTGTTACGAAGCCAATTTCATTGCGCTCTATTGTATTGGGAAAATATTTTGGGGCTTTATTCCTCATTGTATTGGCATTGCTCCCTACCCTATTTTACATACTTACAATTTCAAGTTTAGGGAATCCTGCAGGTAACTGGGATGTGGGCAGCACCATGGGATCTTATTTGGGATTGCTTTTTCTTGCCATGGCATACACCGCTATTGGGATTTTTGCTTCTACGCTTTCTGAAAACCAGATTGTAGCCTTTATTATTGCAGTCTTTTTATGTTTTGTATTTTATTTCGGATTTGAAGGGTTGGCTTCTGTAAATTCATCTTTGGATGTTTCTTATTTAGGGCTAAAAGCACATTTTACCTCTATTTCGCGAGGGGTTATTGATACGCGCGATGTGATTTATTTTTTGAGTATAGCGGCGCTGTTTCTTTTTTTTACTGTTTTAAAACTTCGGAAAAGTTAGTTTGAAACAAAACCTAAAACATATCACTATAGGTATACTTCTCTTTATAGGGGTAAACTTTCTGGCCAGTAAAGTGTACCAGCGTTTGGACCTTACACAAGACCAACGTTACACGCTGTCTGAAGCTGCCAAAGAAACCGTTGCCACGGTAAGCTCTCCTATAAAAGTAGACCTATTCCTGGAAGGGAACTTCCCACCAGAATTTAAAAAATTAAAGGTTGAAACCGAACAACTACTGGAAGAATTCCGCAGTTACAACCCCAACATTACCTATGAGTTTATAAATCCGCTGGAAACTGACAATCCAGAAGCGCTACAACAACAGTTCAACAGCCGGGGGATGAAAGGTGCACAGGTAGAAGTTCGTGAAAACGGAAAGGTTTCTACCGAAGTAATATTTCCGTGGGCGTTGGCCTATTTTCAGGAAAAAACAGTAAAAATTCCGTTGCTTAAAAACACCTTAGGTGCTACGCCCGAAGAACGTGTAAACAATTCCATCCAGAATCTGGAATATGCTTTTGCCAATGCGTTTCATCAGTTAGTAAATGCAAAAAGCAAACGGATTGCAGTTCTAAAAGGCAATGGCGAGTTGGACGACCGCTACGTCGCTGATCTTTTCAGCACCCTTAAAGACACTTACTTTATTGCACCTTTTACGTTAGATTCGGCAGCCGTAGCTCCGGTTAAAACATTAGAACAACTCCATACGTTCGATTTAATTGTAGCGGCAAAACCCGTTGAAAAATTTACCGATCCGGAACGGTATATTTTAGATCAATATACCATGAACGGGGGTGCTTCTCTCTGGCTGGTAGACGCCACACAAATTGTTCAAGATCCCGAATCCGGAATTACTGCCGCTATTCCGTTGGATATTAATCTGGGGGATTTCTTCTTTAAGTATGGGGTACGTATTAACCCTAATCTAGTAAAAGACGTATACTGTGCGCCTATTGTTTTGGCCACTGGAGAAGATCGCGAATCGCAATACAATAAATATCCCTGGCTATACAATCCGTTATCTGCTAGCGCAAACCAACACCCCGTTGTAAATAATATAGAAGCCGTGAAGTTTGAATATGCAAGCCAGATCGAACTACTTCCAAACCAGATACAAAAAACCATTTTATTGAGCTCTTCGCCTATTACGAAATTA
This sequence comes from Flavobacteriaceae bacterium, assembly GCA_002707745.1. Lineage (GTDB taxonomy): Bacteria > Bacteroidota > Bacteroidia > Flavobacteriales > Flavobacteriaceae > Marinirhabdus. Next base: position 32,922 of record PANU01000001.1, on the reverse strand, counting down.
CAGGGAACTCCTGTAGAAATTGATATTGACAAAGAAATTCCTGATGCGTTGGAAATAATAAACACTGGCCCGGACCCTTCGGCATTTCCTGCCGGAGAAACACCCCTGGCAGTATTACTGGAAGGTACATTCCCTTCTGTTTTTACCAACAGGATTAAACCCTTTAAACTTTCCGACAGCCCCCAGGCTGGCTTAGAAGACAAGGCTACCTCCAGTCCTACAAAGATGCTCATTATAAGCGATGGAGATATAATTAAAAACCAGTTAGAACGTGGCAGACCCCTGGAGCTGGGTTTTGATAAATGGACCAATTCTTTTTATGGGAATAAAGAGTTTTTGCTGAATGCGATAAATTATATGCTGGACGACAGCGGACTTATAAACATACGCAGTAAAAAAATTGCAGTTCCTTTCCTGGATCCACAAAAAACACTGGAAGAACGTTCAAAATGGCAGGCTATAAATCTATTGCTACCACTAGGACTGTTGGCAATTTTCGGATTTCTTTACAGTTACTTTAGAAAACGAAAATACACCCGCTAACTGTTAATAAGTTAGTTTTACAAACCGTCGTTTTTAGGATATATTTGTACTTCGACTACACTCAGTACGTGGACGTAACTTTCCGCTTCGTTTAAACTTTTATGGTAGTTCGTTATAGATAAGATTAATAGTTCAGAAAATAACCTTACATGAAATTTATAGTTTCCAGTTCCTATTTACTCAAGCAACTACAAGTGCTTGGAGGTATTATTAACAGCAACAACACCCTTCCTATTCTGGATAATTTCCTGTTCGACCTGGATGGAAATTCCTTAACTGTTTCCGCTTCAGATCTGGAAACCACGGTTTCTTCTCAACTGGATGTGGAAAGCAATGAAAATGGTAGTGTGTGTATCCCTGCCCGTTTGTTGTTAGATACTCTAAAAACCTTTCCAGAACAACCCTTAACCTTTACAGTAGAAGAAAATAATACAGTTGAAATTAGCAGTAACCACGGGAAATACGCGCTGGCTTATGCCGCGGGAGAAGAATTTCCATCGGCTGTAGAACTAAAGGATCCTTCTGAAACAAAAGTACAGGGCGATATTCTGGCAACGGCTATAAGTAAAACTATTTTTGCCAGTGGTAACGACGATTTGCGTCCTGTAATGAGTGGTGTGTTCTTTCAGTTTTCTACTGAAGGGTTAACATTTGTAGCGACCGATGCTCACAAACTGGTAAAATACACACGTGAAGATGTAGCTGCCTCTCAAACAGCCGAATTTATTATGCCCAAAAAGCCACTTAATTTGCTGAAAAGCATTTTGGCAGGTAGCGAAGAAGAAGTTACCATTGAGTATAACGATAGTAACGCAAAGTTCAGCTTTGAAAACACCACCATGATCTGCCGCTTGATAGATGGAAAATACCCCAACTACGAAGCGGTAATCCCAAAAGAGAACCCAAATAAATTAAGTATTGACCGCAATCAGTTTTTGAACAGTGTGCGTCGTGTGAGTATTTTCAGTAATAAAACCACACACCAAATTCGCTTAAAAATTGCGGGAGCCGAGTTAAATATTTCAGCAGAAGATATTGATTACAGTAATAAAGCTGAAGAAAGGTTAACGTGCGACTACCAGGGTGACGATATGCAAATAGGATTTAACTCACGTTTTCTCACCGAAATGCTAAACAACCTTACCAGTGACGATGTTTCCCTGGAAATGAGTCTCCCCAACCGAGCAGGAATTCTTACTCCTGGAGATGGTCTGGACGAAGGAGAACACGTGACCATGTTGGTAATGCCGGTGATGTTGAATAATTAGGTTTAAATTACGCTTAGCATACCGATTATAGGTTACTGCAACAAATTAAAAAACCTGCTCTTAGAGTGGGTTTTGTTTTTTTTAAGCAATTTTATAAAGTACCTTAAGAATAGTTAAATATATTCTAAACTCTCTATTTCCCTCTTTAATTTTAGTGTTTCGTAGTACCTTAGGTGTTCAAATAAACGCTATGAAAACCATCTATACTATCACACTTCTTGTTTGCAGCTTATTACTATTTTCATGTAAAAATGAATTAGCTAAAATTAAAGCCAAGTCAGATCCAGATCTGGCAGCAAAAGAATATAAGCCCAGCACTGTAGAAACGGCCGTGGGAACAATTACATTACCCGCTCCTTATGCCACTGAATCTACAGCAAAACTCTCTGAGCTAGAACCTTGGCCAGACAATAAAAAACCCACTGCCCCTCCGGGGTTTACAGTTTCCAAATATGCAGACGGGTTTGAGAATCCGCGCTGGACTTACATTGCACCCAATAACGATATTTTTGTCGTGGAGTCTAATACGCGAAACAGCGCCAATAGAATAACCATATTACGGGACACTAACAACGACGGTATTTTTGAAATCAGACAACCTTTTTTAGAAGATTTAAACCAACCTTTCGGAATGTTGGTAATAGGAGATGCTTTTTATGTTGCCAATACGGACGCGGTATTGAAATTTCCGTACAAGGAAGGCCAGACTTCATTGAAAGGTGTTGAAGGAACAAAAATAGTTGAACTCCCAGCCGGGGGATATAACAATCACTGGACACGCAATATCATTACAAATAAAGCCAAAAATAAAATCTATATTTCGGTAGGATCTGCCAGCAATATTGCAGAACATGGAATGGATGAAGAAATTAGGCGTGCCAATATACTAGAAGTTAACCTGGACGGAAGTGGTGAAGTAATTTATGGAAGTGGGCTACGAAACCCCGTTGGGATGGACTGGAACCCAGTAAATGGAGAATTATGGACCGCTGTAAATGAACGTGACAAATTAGGGGATAATTTGGTGCCGGATTATATTACCTCTGTAAAAAAAGATGGATTTTATGGGTGGCCATATTCTTATTTTGGGCAAATAAGAGATCCCCGAATGATCGATAAAGGTGGGGATTCTTTAGTTGCCAAAGCCATTGTTCCGGATGTTTCTGTTGGGGCACACACCGCTTCGCTTGGTTTTACATTTTATACAGGAAACACCTTTCCTGCTACCTATAAAAACGGAGCGTTCGTAGGACAGCATGGATCTTGGAACCGCGCTAACTTTTCAGGATACAAAGTAGTGTTTGTCCCTTTTAAAAATGGAGAGCCTGCTTCTAAACCCACAGATTTTCTCACTGGCTTTATAGCCGACGGGGATGGATCGAAAGTTTATGGAAGACCCGTAGGCGTCACACAAACTCCTAATGGAGAGCTATTAGTAAATGATGATACAGGTGGGGTGATTTGGAAAGTAAGCCATACAAAATAGGTAGCTAGTCGTTCGGAAAAATTATACAAACCTCAACCCCTAAAAAACTTGTTTCAAAAAGGAATCTTTTTACTACTGCTATGCCTTAGCTGGGTGGCTGGAAATGCTCAATTAACAGGAAGGGTAATTTCAGAAGATAGTACTGCCATTTCTGGGGTAATGGTGCGTATAAATGATGCTGTACTAACTACGACTGATGCCTCCGGAAGCTTTCAGTTTTATAAAGATATTTCCTTACCTGTTCAGCTATTTCTTTCGCATCCGGATTATTTTTCTGAAGTAATTCAATGGAACCAAAATAGTCAGGTTATACAACTCACTAACATTTCAGAAAATAACGCGCTCGCCACTGTTGTGCTCTCCGCTACCTACCAAAAAGAAAGCAATGTATTAATCCCGACGGAAACTATCACTGAAAAAAATATGGGAAGATTTGCCCCCATCGACCTGGTAAATGCTATTAACCAAACACCTGGGATTTACATCCAAAGCGGGGGTATTAATACCAACCGAATTACCATACGCGGCGTGGGGTCACGAACGTTGTTTAGCACCAATAAAATTCGTGCGTATTTTAATGGTATCCCAATTACCAATGGCGCTGGCGAAACAAATATTGACATTTATGATCCAAATAGTATTGAAAATCTTGAGATAGTAAAAGGGCCCAAGGCGACACAATATGGTACCAACCTGGGGGGCACATTGCTACTTTCGACCAAAGAATTACCAACAGAAGGTGTAGCTACGCAAACAAGCTTTACGGCAGGTTCTTTCGGCCTATTGAAAAACACTTCAAGCATACGTATAAAGGACAAAAAACTGAACCTTACCTTTAACTATGATCATCTACAACTGGAAGGGTACCGTCAAAACAGCAACTACAATCGTAATTCCTATTTGTTGTATTCTGAATATAGATTTACAACTACTTTTACGTTAGGGGTGTTGTTGCACCATTATGCTAACATTGCACACATTGCAAGCTCTCTTGGACGGACAAACTTTACAGAAGACCCTTCCCAGGCTGCATTTACCTGGGGTGAGGCACAGGGTTTTGAGGACAATAGGGAAACCTTAACCGGACTTAGTTTTCAGAATAAACTATCAGAATCTTTCAGCAATACCACTACCGTATATTACCGCTATCTAGACCATTACGAGCCCAGACCTTTTAATATTTTGGATGAAATTACCAACGGATATGGTGCTAGGACTTTTTTTGCAAAAGAATTTGACCTAAAAAAACGAAAAGCAGTTTGGAGTTTTGGTGCTGAAGGATATACCGATGAATACAAATGGAAAACAATTGAAAACAACTATGAAGACAACACAGGCAACGGAAGCCTTCCGGGAGATCTTATATCGCAAAATGTTGAGTTAAGAAATCAATTAAATGTATTTACTACTACCATTTTACCTTTAACAGAGAAGCTAAAAACTGAAGTTGGTTTAAACTTTAACACCACAAGTTATAATTTTAAGGATCAATTCAATTCTGGAATTGCCAATAAGAGTGCCACAAGAAATTTTGAAGGGATTTGGGCTCCCAATGTAAGCCTGCGCTATATACAGTCTCCTAATTGGAATCTGTTTGGTAATGTAAGCTGTGGATTTAACTTTCCCAGCATTGAAGAAACCTTGACCCCAGACGGTGTAATAAATCCGGAAATAGGACCAGAAATAGGCTGGAATTACGAAATTGGAACCGTAAATCACTTTTTTAAAAACCAACTCTCCATAAAAGCCAGCGCCTACCTGCTTTCTATTAAGGATTTACTGGTTGCTGAACGGGTAGGAAACGATGAATTTATAGGCAGAAATGCAGGGAAAACGGAACATAAAGGTGTTGAAATGGGCATTTCATATAAGTTTACCCTATTACCCAATCTTAACGTTTCAAGCTATGTGAATGCCGACTTTAACTTTCATAAGTTTATTGATTTTGTGGATGGCGATGAAGACTTCTCTGGTAATGAATTAACTGGTGTACCCAACAAAAAAGTAGCTGCTGGAATGGAAGTACGCCACACTTCAGGATGGTATGTGTTGGGAAATATATTGTATGTTGGTACTGCACCTATTACCGATAGCAATAGCCTGTATAGTGATGCTTATAACGTAATAAATATAAAAGCAGGTTATAAGAAAACTATTTTAAAAAATCTTGAATTGAGTCTTTCGGGTGGCATAAATAACGTAGGTGATAAACATTATGCTTCGTCAATATTAATAAATGCTTCCTCTTTTGGGAGTGCTGAACCCAGATATTTTTATCCGGGAAACCCTGTAAATTATTACGGAACTTTACAGCTAAGCTATACCCTTAAATAGTATCACCCAGTTGCGCTAGATTGGAATGGTTTTACGTAAAATATCGAATTTAAGATATAAACCGAATGGTACTAAAATAACTCGGGTTTTCCCCTTTGCTGGCTTTAACCGCATTTACTATAGGCATTACAAAAGATACAATACCCACCCAAATAAGGGATAAAATACCTAAACCAAATAAAAGTATTCCAGGGATGCTGAGTATAGCAATTAAAATCATGGTTATCTGAAAGTTCACAATGTACTTTCCATGTACATCCATTCCTGCTATTTCATCTTTTTTAACAAGCCAGAGTATGAGTGGAACAATAAAACCACCAAAGCCCGTGACGTATGTTAATAATTGCGATAGTTGCGTAAAAACCAAAAGGTTTGTGTCAACTTTCTTTTCTGATTGGGTTACTGAAATTACTTGCATGTTGATTGATGTTAGGGTTATTAAAATGAATTAATGATAAACGTTGTGATTAAGAACGCCGCAATGGATACTCCAACAAATATCAATAATGGAATAAGCAGGTTTTTAAGTCCGTTGTCCGGTTTTTTTTGGTCATCATTCATATTGTGATTTCTTATACTTTATAAGTGTACTATTAGACAAAATGTTACAAAATTTACTTGTTTTTCTCAAAATTGTAACCCTTTGAGTTTTCATTTGTAGCAAATTAATATATTTTTGAAGCTCTATAAAATTCTGTTGTTCAAGCTTTCAGTAAAGATAGCGAACAATTTTCAACTTAAAATTTAATTATGAAACAAAGTACATTCAAGTTAGCTTTTTCAGTATTGCTGGTAATGTCTAGCCTATTTAGTGTAGCACAAACCAACCAATACCTTCATTTTGATGGGATTGACGATTACACAGAGCTACCCAACGCAGCCCAGTATGTAAACAATTCGAATACCGTTACTATGGCTGGTTGGTTTTATACAGATGCGCTTACTTATGGCCAGGGAATGATGGGAATTCGGGGCGGTGGCACTGGTGCTGGCGAAATGTATCTTATCCAGTTGGCAAACGGAACCGTTGAGTGTCGCGTAATAACAGACACGGGCTTACACCAGTTTGTTGCTCCCGAAGGAACCCTGCAGGCAGGAGTGTGGCAACACGTAGCCTGGGTTTTTGACCAAACGACAGTCGAATTTTTTGTAGATGGCGAATCTATTGGAAGCAGTACTGCATCCGGAACAATGCAATCTACCACAAGACCTTTTGCTTTGGGAAAAAGCATACAGGCAGGATTCAATTTTGTTTTTAAAGGAGGAATAGACGAAGTTTCGCTATGGAGCAAAGCCTTATCGCAAGCCGAAATCCAAGATATGATGGCAAACGAGCTTACAGGAACCGAGACCAATCTTGAAGTGTACTACAAATTTAACCAGGGTGCCCCAGGCGGTAACAATACGGCCATCACAATGCTGTTGGACGAAAGTGGCGACCCTGCAAGACATTCTGTCTTAAATAATTTTGCATTAATTGGGGAAACGTCAAATTTTGTGGGAGAATTACAAGCTGGACAACAAGCCATTAACTTCCCTCCCATTCCAAATAAGTTAATTACCGATGCTCCCTTTGTACTTGAAGCAACAGCTACCTCTGGATTACCCGTTGCGTACGAGATTGTTTCAGGTCCAGCTACCGTAAGCGGTACTACCCTCACATTAAACGGTACCGCAGGAACTGTAACCGTAAAAGCCAGCCAACAGGGAGATGGCATGTTTGACCCTGCCCCAGATGTAACGGTAAATTTTGAAGTGTTAGATCCTCAGGATGTTTTGGTGGAAACTGATGTGCTACATCCGCTAGCAGGCGATGTGTATGCGCCCTCGTTAATTCCATTACAAGTAGCTGTAAAAGCAGGTATTGAGTATCCAGAATTGTTTTCGGTAGCATCTGTAGAAGCTGTTATAGACGGAACTCCTGTAACATTAACCGATCATGAAAATGGGTATTATACAGGTTGGTGGACACCCACCGCTCACGGAAGTTTTGATGTTGAAATAAGCGCCACAAACAACTTTGGCGTACTGCACACCCAAACGCAAAGTATCAATGTAGTACAATCGGCAAACGATCAAAGTGCTTTAGCGACAGATGAAGCCTGGGTATATGGCGATGTACCTTCCGTTACACAAACGGCCACACTGCCCAGCCACATTGGAGCGTTCGACAAAATTATAGGGAATCTTGTAATAGACTGCCCTCCTGGTGGATGTGATCCCTGGGATCGTGTTTCTACCGTAGAAGCGCAAGGCAAAGATGGACAATGGTACGAAATTATCAGGTACTTAACACCTTATGGAGTTGCCTGTAACAGCGAAATAGATTTAACCGATTTTGCTTCTCTGCTTCAGGGAAAAACAAACTTTAGAGTGAACCTGGGAACGCAGGGAAATGGTTTTGAATATACCCTTCAACTTAATTACGAAGCGGGTGTTCCAGACCATCCCTATAGCACGGTTACAAAATTATGGTACCAAACCTACCAGTTTGGTGATCCTGCAAACCTGCAACCTGCCGAACAATTTGATGTGGTATATCCCGAAAATACGGAAACAGCAAAAATAAAGCTGGTTTCCTCCGGGCACGGTTGGGGAGATAACAATACGGGAAATGCTGCCGAATTTCATCAGGACACACACCATATCTGGGTAGACAATGCTGAAACTTTTGAACAATTTAACTGGGTAGATTGCGATCCGAACCCAGACGGTTGCAGCCCGCAAAACGGCACGTGGTATTTTAACCGCGCTGGCTGGTGTCCTGGTTCTATCGCTCAGTTTTTTGATTATGATATGGCACCCTATACAAACCAGGATCAAGTAAGATTACGCTATGTATTTGATACGGATTATGTAGACAACTGCCATCCAAATAACGACGATTGTGTAAGCGGCACTACCTGTCCTAACTGTGACGACGGCTTTAACCCGCACTTAATCGTATCGTCCTACCTTATCTCTCTGGGTGATGCTCCATTGGGCGATAGCGAAGTAATCCTGGGAACTGAAGATTATATAAACCCTACGGCTGTTTCAGTATATCCTAACCCTTCTGGCGGACAATTTTATGTGTCTTTTGACGCATTTGAAGACGCCAGCACCGTTAAAATTTACGACTATTTAGGGAGACCCATCCAACAACATAACGTAGCTGCAGGAAATGGTGCGTTAAAAGTAAACTTAACCAACTATGCCACTGGAATTTATTTGGTAAGTGTACAAAACAAAAAAGGGGATGGCGTTATAAAACGTGTAATCATTGAATAATTAATAAACCCTATGTGTATTTAAAGAGGTCCTATGGGCCTCTTTTTTATTTAAATAGAATTGCTTTTCTGTATTAAAATTTGAAATGGGTTGCTTCAATATTGTAATTTGTATTTTTGCTGAAAATACGACAGACCTCTTTTTTTAAAGGAAATTTATGAATTACAACGACACTATTGTAGCATTGGCAACACCTTCCGGAGCGGGAGCAATTGCGGTTATCAGGTTGTCCGGGGCGGATGCACTAGCGATTGCTTCAGGGATTTTTGTTTCGGTTTCTGGAAAGGTGCTTCAACAACAGGCTACACATACTATCCATTTAGGACATATTAAAGATGAAGAACGGGTATTGGATGAAGTATTGGTTTCGGTTTTTAAAAATCCGAATAGCTATACAGGTGAAGATATTGTAGAAATATCCTGCCACGGGAGTGCTTTTATTCAGCAAGAAATTATTCAATTGTGTCTTCGGAAAGGATGCAGAATGGCCCAGGCAGGCGAATTTACCCTACGTGCATTTCTAAATGCCAAAATGGATCTAAGTCAGGCCGAAGCTGTAGCAGACCTTATTGCAAGCGATTCTGAAGCCTCCCACCAATTGGCGATACAGCAAATGCGAGGTGGTTTTAGCAACGAGATAAAACGACTGCGCGAAGAGTTGCTCAACTTTGCGTCCTTAATTGAACTTGAACTTGATTTTGCCGAAGAAGACGTAGAATTTGCCAATAGAGACGACTTTCAGCAATTAATTACCAAAATTACCCAGGTTTTAAAACGTCTGATAGATAGTTTTGCTACAGGGAATGTACTTAAAAACGGCATTCCTGTAGCCATAGTAGGTGAACCTAACGTGGGGAAATCTACGTTGTTAAATGTTCTTTTAAACGAAGAGCGCGCTATTGTAAGCGACATCGCCGGAACAACGCGTGATACCATAGAAGACGAAATTGTGATAGGCGGCATTGGTTTCCGCTTTATTGATACCGCCGGAATTAGAGAAACTACCGATACCATTGAAGGCCTGGGAATAAAAAAAACCTTCGAGAAAATGGAACAGGCTCAGGTGGTTATTTATTTATTTGATGCCCGTGAATACAATGCTTCAGCTTCAAAATTTAAAGTTGAAATTGAAAAAATTAAGAATAAGTATCCGCAGAAACAATTGGTCGTGCTGGCTAATAAAGTAGATCAATTAAGCAACGACGACATTGCTAATCTTACATCCCAAATTCCAGATGCGCTAACTATTTCAGCCAAAACAGCAACAGGAGTTGAAGAACTAAAGACCACCCTGCTCAACTTTGTAAATACGGGTGCGCTGCGCAATAATGAAACTATAGTTACCAATACACGTCACTACGACTCGCTGTTAAAAGCACTGGAAGAAATTCAAAAAGTACAGTCTGGAATTAACACCAATTTAAGCGGGGATTTATTGGCTATAGACATAAGGCAGGCACTGTATCATTTTGGTGAAATTACTGGAGAAATTTCGAATGACGAATTATTGGGGAATATTTTTGCTAATTTCTGTATCGGAAAGTAATACTAAAAGACTTTAGTGACACAATCACTAGCATTAAAATTCTGTTAATCCCAACATACACTACTAAAATTTTGTAATTTAGCAACAATGAAAGCGTTTTTACATAAAATCTTATCCATTTCTATGGCTTTTGTAGTGCTATTCTCTACAATGTCATTTACCGTGGATATGCATTATTGTGGAGATACCTTGGTAGATTTTAGTTTAATTTCAAAAGCTAAGAGTTGCGGAATGGATTCCGATAGCTATCAGAAGCAACAACCCGTAAAAGGTTGTGAAAATTCTAAAATGACTTCAACCTCTTGTTGTTCTGACCAACAAATTGTTAAGGAAGGCAAAGACGACCTTAAACTATCTTTTGACACCCTTTCATTTGAGCAACAAACATTCGTTGTAGCTTTTACTTATGCTTATAGCAATCTTTTTGAAGGAACTGAATCTGAAGAAGTTCCTTTTGTAGCTTATCCCCCACCCTTTGTCAAACGGGATGTGCAAGTGCTGCACCAGACTTTCTTAATTTGATATATTAGATTTTTAGAATGAAGCCCAACAGCTACGCTGTCGTGGGCTATTCCGATTATCGGAACGTGTTTGCCTTTTTCTGTAACATGTATTTCCAAAACTCTAATAATCAAACGCTATGCTGAATAAGAGCATTAAATTTCTCATAGAAAACAAACTTGTTGCCGTGCTACTGCTCGCTCTATTTGTGGGCTGGGGCGTGGTCAACGCACCCTTTAATTGGGAAACGTCCCGATTGCTATCGGGATTCCCTACAGACCCAGTTTCTGTCGATGCCATTCCAGACATTGGCGAGAACCAACAAATTGTTTTTACCAAATGGCAGGGTCGCTCACCCCAGGATATTGAAGACCAAATCACATATCCACTTACCACTTCCCTTCTCGGTATTCCAGGTGTGAAAACTATCCGTAGTTCTTCTATGTTCGGTTTTTCCAGTATCTATATCATTTTTGAAGAAGACATCGAGTTTTACTGGTCGCGCAGTCGCATACTGGAAAAATTAAACTCACTTCCTGCAAATCTTTTGCCCGAAGGTGTCAACCCATCACTCGGACCAGATGCCACAGGTCTGGGACAGATATTCTGGTATACCCTGGAAGGTCGTGATAAAGACGGCAACGTAACTGGCGGATGGGATTTACAGGAATTGCGCAGCATTCAGGATTACTATGTGAAGTATGGATTGTCCTCTGCAAGTGGTGTTTCTGAAGTGGCTTCCATAGGTGGCTATGTTCAGGAATATCAAGTGGATATCGACCCAGAAAAAATGCGCCAATACAATGTTAGTATGGGCGATGTGGTCAAAGCCGTCAAGCAAAGCAATCAGGACATCGGCGCACAAACGCTTGAAATCAATCAAGCGGAATATCTCGTGCGCGGATTGGGCTACGTGAAGTCCATCGCAGATATTGAAAACGCAGTCGTAGATTCTGAAAACTTTACGTCTATCCGCATTAAAGACGTTGCAAATGTACATTTGGGACCTGCTGCCAGACGTGGTATCCTTGATAAAGAGGGTGCCGAAGTTGTTGGTGGTGTGGTGGTCGCTCGCTACGGTGCAAATCCGCTGGAAGTCATCAACAATGTCAAGGCTCAAATTGCCGAAATAAGCGCTGGACTTCCCACAAAAACTTTGTCAGATGGCCGCACTTCGCAAGTAACCATCGTGCCATTTTACGACCGTACCGAACTTATACAGGAAACGCTGGGCACGCTCAACGAAGCTCTGACTTTAGAAATTTTGATTACCATTTTGGTCATTATCATAATGGTCTTTAATCTGCGTGCATCCATACTTATTTCAGGGTTGTTACCCGTAGCCGTTTTGATGGTTTTCATAACAATGAAGCTCTTTAACGTAGATGCAAACATCGTCGCACTTTCTGGTATCGCCATTGCCATAGGAACTATGGTGGACGTAGGCGTAATACTCGCCGAAAATATGATACGGCATTTGGAAGAAGCTAAAGCTCAGAAGTTGGAAGTTGGAAATGTGAGGTTGGAAGATGGAAGTTGGAAAAGTGCAGACGGACAGAGAGATGAAACTGAAATTAATAATGAAAAGGATTCAATACCCAATAGTCAGTCTCAATCTTCTAGCCTCGAGCCTTCAGTCTCCAGCATCAATAAAATAATCTACAACGCAACTGCCGAAGTCTCTGGCGCTATTCTAACGGCAGTTTTAACGACCATTATCAGTTTCTTACCCGTATTCACGATGATAGGTGCCGAAGGAAAACTATTTCGCCCGCTTGCCTTTACCAAAACAATGGCACTCACGGCATCGCTTATCATTGCACTCTTTCTTATTCCGCCCATCGCGGCATTTCTTTTCCGCAAGACGAGTGTGCGGGAACGTACCCAGTATGCCATTAATGGCGCACTTATTTTATTGGGAATTCTCGCCATCGTTTACGGCTTTTGGTTAGGACTAATTCTTATCGCCTTTGCCATCACATCGTTCTTAAAGATGCGTGGCACGCTTTCCAAAAAGCGCAAAAACCTGCTTGACATTATCATTTCGTCTGTTGCCATCGTAGTTTTATTAGCAGAATACTGGCGACCCTTAGGCTTTGACCGAAGCATTGTGATGAACCTGATATTTGTTTCCATCATTTGTTTTGGACTGCTCGGTGCGTTCTCAATTTTCAGGATATACTATGAGCGTATTTTGAAATGGGCACTTCAGAACCGATATCTGTTCTTACTCATTCCGGCTACGGTGCTCACGCTGGGTATCATCATAATGCGCAACACAGGTAAAGAATTTATGCCTGCGCTCAATGAAGGGTCATTCCTGTTGATGCCCACATCCCTACCACACGCAGGCGTTGAAGAAAACAAGCGTGTATTGCAACAACTGGATATGGCGGTGGCAAGCATTCCAGAAATTGAAACCGTGGTGGGAAAAGCAGGACGGACAGAAAGCGCACTCGATCCTGCACCCCTCTCAATGTACGAAAACGTCATTCAGTATAAATCTGAATATATGCGAAATAGTTCTGGTGAGCGACAACGTTACAAGGTCAATGACGATGGATTATTTGTACTGAAAAATGACAAATTCATCATCAACCCAAATAACGAGATAGATGATGATGTTAATTATGATGAAACATCACTCAAAACGACTGCCACACGCGAAAATTTGATTGAAGATGACGATGGTGAGTACTACCGGAACTGGCGACCGGACATCGAGAGTTCTGATGATATTTGGAACGAGATTGTACGTGTGACCAAGTTACCAGGTGTGACCTCTGCACCCAAGTTGCAACCCATCGAAACTCGCTTGGTAATGCTACAAACAGGGATGCGAGCACCTATGGGCATCAAGGTAAAAGGACCCGATTTAAAGTCCATAGAAAATTTCGGACTGCAACTGGAAGATATTTTAAAACAGGCAGAAGGCGTTAAGGAACAAGCTGTTTTTGCAGACCGTATCGTGGGCAAACCCTACTTGCTCATCGATATTAAGCGAGACCAGTTGGCTCGATATGGCATATCCATTATGGATGTTCAGGAAATCCTGCAAGTAGCCGTGGGCGGAATGCCACTTACGCAAACTGTGGAAGGTCGTGAGCGCTACGCCGTGCGCGTGCGCTATCCAAGAGAGTTACGGGCAAATCCAGACGACTTGCGTAATATCTATGTTCCGGTAGAAAAAGGTAGCCCTGTACCTTTGGGCGAGTTGGTTGAAATTCGATACGAGCAAGGGCCGCAGGTTATTAAAAGTGAAGACACCTTTTTAATTGGTTATGTGCTGTTTGACAAACTCGATGGCTTTGCTGAAGTGGACGTGGTGGAAAATGCCCAAGCCCTGATTCAAGAAAATATTGATAATGGTTCGCTGGTCGTACCACAAGGCATCAGCTATCGCTTTACGGGAACGTATGAAAATCAGTTGAGAGCAGAAAAAACGCTGTCGGTTGTTGTGCCGCTTTGCTTGTTGGTCATTTTCTTGATTCTGTATTTCCAGTTCAGGTCGGTTTCTACATCCCTTATGGTGTTTACCGCAATCGCCGTAGCCTTTGCAGGCGGTTTCATTATGATTTGGCTATACGGACAAGATTGGTTTTTCAACTTCAGCTTTTTTGGCGAAAATCTGCGGGACTTGTTCAATATGAAAACCATCAATTTAAGTGTGGCTGTCTGGGTTGGTTTTATCGCCCTATTTGGTATTGCTACGGATGATGGCGTAGTAATGGCCACCTATTTAGACCAGTCTTTCAAAAGCAACGAACCAGACAATAAAAAGGGCATTCGTCTCGCCACTTTAGAAGCCGCAGGAAAACGTATTCGTCCGTGTTTAATGACTACTGTAACGACGGTGCTTGCTTTACTGCCCGTACTCACATCCACAGGAAAGGGAAGCGATATAATGATACCGATGGCGATACCCATTTTTGGCGGAATGATAATCGATGTCACGTCCTATTTTCTACTGCCAGTCCTGTACAGCTGGAAAAAGGAGTATGCGCTATCGCGAAAGGGTAGAAATTAGAAGTTGGAGGTTAGAGGTTAGAAGTTGGAAGTTGAATTATGGAAGGAGTAAAATTGAGTTGTAATATTTTAGAATTATGATAAAGTCGTATAAAGATTTAACGGTACATAAAGATGCTTTTTCTCTGGCGATGGACATTTACTGGAGAACCAGAAAGTTTCCGCAGGAAGAAATCTATTCACTTACATCCCAGATTGTACGATCTTCAAGATCAGTATCAGCAAATGTTAGTGAAGGCTGGGGTAAACGTATGTACGAAGCAGTTTTTAAGCAGCAATTAGTAAATGCTCTTGGCTCAAATTCTGAGACTCAAGACTGGTTGGACTATGCTTATGCCTGTAAATACATTGAAGAAAAAGAATACTCTGAGTTTTTGAAGCAAAATAATAAAGTAGGTCGAATGCTGACTAAACTTTACCAAAACTGGAAAAGCTATGAATAATACTGCAATGTCAACACAGATAAAATGGACTCGTCTTTGGAGTATATCTAATCGATATTTTAAAAGAAATGTCAAAGGCTCAAACGGACAAATTCAAGCTTCCTATATCCAGCCTCCAGCATTTGGTTTCCAAATTCTTATAACGATACTTTTTTTAAATATGGGTGTTTTCGGATACAGCCAAAATTTAAAAGAATATATTAACATTGCCGAAGCCAACAATCCAGAAATCCAAGCCTTTGAACTCCGTTACAACATCGCCGAAGAAAAAGTAAACGAAGCCAACTGGATTCCCAATACCGAAGTAAGTGCAGGATATTTTGTGAGCGAGCCTGAAACCAGAGTGGGCGCACAACGTGCACGAATAGGCGTAAAACAGATGTTGCCATGGTTTGGTACTATCACGGCTCGTGAAAATTATGCCACCGCAATGGCAGATGCCGAATATGTGGACATCATGATTGCAAAACGCAAGCTCGCACTTTCTGTCGCACAATCCTATTATAGCCTGTATTCTATGCGTGCCAAGCAAACTGTGCTGGATGAAAATATTCAGTTACTGGAAACCTACGAGCGACTTGCACTCACATCTGTGGAAGTAGGTAAGGCAAGCGCCGTAGATGTATTGCGACTTCAGATAAGACAGAACGAATTACAGCAGCAAAAAGAAGTGCTGGAAGAAGAATTTAAAGCAGAACAAACAGCTTTTAACAATTTGCTCAACCGCGAATCAATGATGACTGTTGACGTCGTTCCGGAAATGGAAATTCCAAAGAAAGACCCATTTTATACTAATGAAGTGCTATCACTCAATCCCGAACTGCTCAAATACGACAAGCTTTATGAGTCGATAACACAATCTGAACTGCTCAACCAGCGAGAGAGCTTGCCTATGATTGGTTTTGGTGTGGATTACCTGCCCGTAACGGAACGCAGCGATGTCAACTTCAGCGATAATGGAAAAGATGTGTTGATGCCTATGGTGTCGGTGACCATCCCCATTTTCAACAACCGTTACAAATCTATTTCAAAACAAAATGAACTGCGCCAGCAGGAAATAGAGACCCAACGGGATCAGCGATTGAATGTGCTGGAATCCGCTTTCGCAAAAGCGCAATCAAAACGTAACCAAGCTCGCATCACTTACAACACACAAGCCAGCAACTTAAAGCAAGCTCAAGATGCCGAAGAAATTCTGATAAAGAATTATGAAACTGGCACTATCGATTTTAATGATGTGCTGGATATTCAGGAATTGCAATTAAAATTTCAAATGAATCAAATCGAATCGATACAACGGTACTTTGTACAATCGGCCATTATTAACTATTTAATCAATTAATTATGGTCAAGGATTTTTACATAAAGAATATGGTATGTGATAGATGTATCAAGGTTTTAAGGGATGGCCTGGATAAGCAAAATATCGAATTGTTACAAATCGAATTGGGTCGTTTGCGCCTCGACATCGAGAGCGATGATGAAATCGAAAAATTGAAAACTTTACTTGAAAGTAATGGATTTTCTCTAATTGGCAGTACCGAAGAAAAGCTCACAGAGCAGGTCAAGGTAGAACTGATAAAGGCATTGCAAGAATTGCCTTTGGAACTCAATGAGAAGTTATCCGTGCATTTGGCAGATGCACTGGGACAAGAATACTCAAAAATCAGTAAGGTCTTTTCAATTACTGAAGGCATTACCATCGAGAAGTACTTCATCAAATTGAAAATAGAAAAGGTAAAGGAACTGGTACAGGCGAATGAACTCAACTTTACAGAAATGGCACAGTTGCTTGATTATAGCCATATCAATCATTTAAGTGGCCAGTTCAAAAGCGAAACGGGTATGAGCCTGACAGCGTATAAATCACAGCAGAAAAACTTTAGGAATTCATTGGACAAAATTATATAGATAACAACCATAATTATGGCACAAGCTCTTGATTTACAGCAGTAATTTTATAAAAATAAAATTATTATGGTCACAAATAAAATTAAAAAGGATAACCGATTTAATCGAAAGGAATTAAAATTATATGAACCAAAAAAAGAGAACGATGATTAGAAAAATGACAATGATACTGGTGCTTCTCATTTCAACAAAGAGTATAGCGCAATTAGTATCTAACAAAAGTGAAGAAAATATTGACAATTGGCCAGAGCGCGTTTATGACTTGACTATAGAATATAAAACCGTAAACTTTACGGGTAAAGATGTTAAGGCGATGACCATAAACGGTGGTATTCCTGGTCCCAATCTCGAATTTAATGAAGGCGAATTTGCCATCATAAATGTTACCAACAAAATGGATGTGGAAACTTCGGTGCATTGGCACGGAATGATATTACCTAATTACCACGATGGTGTCCCTTATTTGACTACACCACCTATTCGCCCTGGCGAAACTTTACAGTACAAATTTGCTCTAAAACAATCTGGAACCTATTGGTATCACTCACATACAGGACTTCAAGAACAAAGAGGTATTTATGGTTCATTACAGATAAATCCAAAGGAAACTGATTTAGAATATGACAAAGATTTGGTCTTAGTGCTTTCGGATTGGGTTGATGAAAACCCACAATCTCAACTTAAAAATTTGAAGCGTGGTAATGAGTGGTATTTGATTAAAAAAGGTCAGGTTCAAAGTCTTGACAAACTAATTGCCCAAGGTGCAGTAGGTGCCAAATTAAAAATGGCGTGGCAACGAATGCCAGACATAGCCATTTCAGATAACTATTATGACAAGTTTTTTATCAATGGTGGTTCTGAACAAAACTATCCAGACTTTGAGCCAGGGGAAAAAGTGCGATTGCGGTTTGTGAATGCTTCCGCAGCAACCTTCTTTTGGTTGACTTTTGGTGGGGAAGATCCAATGTTAGTATCAGCAGATGGTTTGGATGTGGTTCCAGTAGAACATAACAAAACTTTGATTGGCGTTGCCGAAACCTATGATTATATCATAACAATTCCACAAGATGGTAAGCTTCAAGTAAGAGCGACGGCACAGGATGGCTCTGGCGAAGCATCAGCTTTTATTGGAACTGGAAATGTATTGGAAGCACCTGTAGTTCCAGAACCTAATCTTATTAAGAATATGAAGCAAATGATGTCAATGGGAATGAAGATGGGTGCCCCTGCCTCAAAATTTAATCCTTCAAAAAACGATTCTATTCAAGTAATGAAAAATTACAAAATGGATATGGGTGGTATGGATATGGACGACCACAAAATGGGTATGAAAAAAGATTCAACCCAAATGGCTCACGATGACATGGATATGAAAGACGATAAAATGAAAATGTCCAAGTCAGAAATGAAGATGAACAAAGGCAAGGCCAATATGGAAATGAATGGCGATATGAACCCGCCTGCCGGACGGGCAGGAATGGACGGGATGAAGATGGGCTATATGATTCCAAAGGATAAAGTCGTAGGTGATAATATGAAAACGGGCGGCAATCCAGAATTCAATTACAACTACTTAAGGGCTAAAGAACCTACCGAATTTGAAAACGATAAGCCCGTAAAAGAAATGCTTTTCAACCTTACCGGTAATATGAACCGCTACGTCTGGTCTATCAACGGTGTTCCACTTTCAGAAACAGATAAGATAAAAATCAAGCAAGGCGAAGTGGTACGCATCACGCTCAACAACCTTACAATGATGCACCACCCAATGCACCTACACGGCCACTTTTTTAGAGTGCTCAATGAGCACGGTGAATACTCGCCATTAAAGCATACTGTAAATGTTGCCCCTATGCAAAAAGTAGTTATGGAATTCGATGCCAATGAATATGGTGACTGGTTTTTTCATTGCCATATTTTATATCATATGAATTCTGGAATGGCAAGAATTTTTAGTTATGACACACCTCGGGATGAACGATTAGAAGGCTACCCACTTACTAACCTTACCAAAGAAGCAGACCATATATTCACTTGGGGCGAAATCACGGCCGCAAGTCATATGACAGAGCTATACGCTACCGCAACAAACATTAGAAATCAATTTGCCCTAAGGGGCGAATATGGATGGAACAAGAATTTGGAAGCCGAATTCACATACGAACGCTATCTCAATGATTACTTCCGAGTTTTTGGTGGTGTAAATGTTGAGAACGAAGGTCAGGACAGCCTTGAAGAGATAAACACGACTGCCATTGCAGGTGTACGATGGTTAATGCCATTACTCATTAATTCAGATTTCAGAATTGACAGCAAACTGCGTCCACAGATAAGTTTTAGTACGGGCTTTATGATTTTTCCCCACCTTGGAATTTATGGCGAGTATGAATACCAGATGGACTTTGGCTGGGACGGCAAATTACCCGAAGGTCAGGACTTTGAAGAAGAAACCACGTGGCAAGTTGGACTTGAATACGTATTGAGCCGTGACTTCTCATTAATGGGAAGCTATGACAACCGCTTTGGCGCTGGTGGTGGACTCTCATTAAGATTTTAGAACAATTATTAACTTAAATAAATAACAAAAATGAAAACAGTAAAAAGAACAATAGGTACAATGGCACTTGCTGCTATAATGGTGTTAACGGTTTCCTGCAAGGATGGAAACAAAAATGAACCTGCTGCACCTATGAGCAACGAGATGCACCAAGAATCTATGGATGACAAAGACAATATGGCAATGAATGACAACCAAGATGCAAAAGCAGTCCTACAAGACTACTTTAAACTAAAAGATGCACTTGTCGAGACGAATAATGACAAAGCAAAACAATTGGGTGCCACGCTGGCAAGCACTTTAGGCAGTTTTGATGCATCGAGCTATTCAGATAACGAGCAACAAGAACTCAAGGATATTTTGGAAGACGCAATTGAACACGCAGAACACATTTCAGAAAGTGATATGGCACACCAACGTGAGCACTTTAAGATATTAAGCAAGGATGTTACCGATATGGTTGCCATTACCGGAACTGAGATGAAGATATACGAGCAATTCTGCCCTATGTATAAGAATAATGAGGGTGGTGCTTGGCTTAGTATGAACGAAGAAATTAGAAACCCCTATTTCGGTGACAAAATGTTGAAATGCGGTAAAGTACAGCGTGAAATTAACTAATTGAAGTTTATAAAAATCATAGCGTGGCTTGCCCTTGTGGCATTGATAGTGATTCAGTTCTTTCCAATAACCCTGAACGAGAGCGATACTGTACCGCAAAGTGATTTTATGGTCAAAAATCAAGTGCCTGCAACGATAAAAAATCGGTTGCAGGTTTCTTGCTACGATTGCCACAGTAATAATACAGATTATCCGTGGTATAGTAAGATACAGCCTGCGGCTTGGTATCTGGAAGACCACATACAAGAAGGTAAGGACGAACTTAATTTTAATGAATGGGCAACCTATTCGGATAGGCGAAAGAATAGTAAACTTCGGTCTATCATAAGCCAAATTGAAGAAGATAAAATGCCATTGGATTCTTATACGCTCATTCACAGGGATGCAATTCTTTTAGATGAAGATAAGACGATGATAATAGATTACATAGCAGCGTTAAAAAACAGTTTGGAATAAAGTCCTGATATGGGAAGGGAACGTTGATGGTTGGTTAGTTAGTAGCCTTTCCCTTGTCAGGCATAATTTAAAGGTCAAATGAAACATACATATCACATATACGGAATGACTTGCAACGGTTGTCGAAGTCACGTAGAGGAAACGTTGTCTAAAGTGGATGGTGTTTCAAAAGCAACAGTTGATTTAGAAAAAGCCGAAGCGACCATAGAAATGGAATCCCATATTCAAATAGTAAAATTTCAAGAGGCGCTGAAAGCCGATGGTGGGCAATACAGCATCCATCAGAATAGCGAACATCATCATACCCACGATAAGAAGAAAGTTGAAAAACCCAAAGGCAAAGGAACGGGAACGTTCTATTGTCCGATGCATTGCGAGGGCGATAAAACCTATGACCAACCAGGCGACTGTCCTGTTTGCGGAATGGATTTAGTTGAAGAAGTTAACCTAACTGCTACTTCCGACACGCAATATACCTGCCCGATGCATCCCGAAATCGTAAAAGACGAACCGGGAAGCTGTCCAATCTGTGGGATGGACTTAGTGACAATGGAACCCGATTTATCCGCAGAGGAAAAGACCTATAAAAAAATGCTTAAAAAGTTCTGGATAGCGGTCGCTTTCACATTGCCCATTTTTTTCATCGCAATGTCCGAAATGCTGCCCAATAATCCTTTATATGAAGTTTTAGAATTAAAATACTGGAACTGGATTCAATTTGCATTTTCCATTCCTGTGGTATTCTATGCCACTTGGATGTTTTTTGAACGTGCCTATCGAAGTATTAAAACGTGGAACCTAAATATGTTTACGCTTATCGGTATCGGTGCAGGTGTTGCTTGGCTCTTTAGTGTTTTCGGAATGCTCGTGCCAGATTTTTTCCCTGACCAATTCAAGACCGAAGCGGGTACGGTTCACGTCTATTTTGAGGCGGCTACGGTGATTTTAACTTTGGTGCTACTTGGTCAAGTCCTCGAAGCCCGTGCGCATAGCAAGACCAATTCCGCAGTTAAGGAACTTTTAAAATTGGCACCGAATAAAGCCGTAAAAGTGGTTGATGGCGAAGAACAGGAAGTTGCCATCGATGAAATCGAATTGGGCGATATTCTACGTGTGAAGCCGGGCGATAAGATTCCTGTGGATGGCGTGATTACCGAAGGCGAAACTTCCATCGATGAATCGATGATTACAGGTGAACCCATTCCCGTTAACAAATCTACCGATGATAAGGTAAGTAGTGGCACAATCAACGGCAATCAGTCCTTCTTGATGAAAGCTGAAAAGGTTGGGTCTGACACCTTGTTATCACAGATTATACAGATGGTCAACGATGCCAGTCGCAGCCGTGCACCCATCCAAAAGTTGGCAGATACCGTTTCGGGATATTTTGTGCCAATCGTTGTTATAATCGCTGCTGTGACCTTCGGCGTTTGGGCAATTTGGGGCCCAGAACCAGCTTACGTTTATGCCTTGGTCAATGCCATTGCCGTATTGATTATTGCCTGTCCGTGTGCTTTGGGGCTTGCTACACCAATGTCCGTAATGGTGGGTGTTGGTAAAGGCGCACAAAATGGGGTGCTTATCAAAAATGCTGAGGCTCTTGAAAAAATGGATAAGGTGGATACCCTCATTGTCGATAAGACCGGAACGATAACTGAAGGAAAACCTACAGTTGAGAAAGTGGGCTCTTTCGACAACGGCTTTACGGAAAACGAAGTGCTGCAATACATTGTTTCCTTGAACAGCCAAAGTGAACATCCGCTGGCAGAAGCCACCGTAAAATATGGTAAAGAACAAAACGCAGAGTTTTTAAAGGCAGATGGATTCAACGCAGTTACTGGAAAAGGTGTTGAAGGCAAAGTGAACGGTAAAGAAGTGGCTTTAGGCAACGCCAAAATGATGGAACAGGCAAATGCCACACTTACCGAAGCTATGGAAAACGAGGCACAATCCTATCAAAAACAAGGGAAAACGGTTTCCTATCTCGCAGTAAATGGTAAGGTTACAGGCTACGTGGTCATAGGTGATAAAATAAAGGAAACGAGCGCAAAAGCTATCAAGGATTTGCAGAATAAGGGAATTGCAGTCATTATGCTTACTGGCGATAATCACGATACAGCCCAAGCTGTCGCAGATGAACTTGACCTTGCGGATTTTCAAGCAAGTATGCTACCGGAAAACAAATTACAAGAAGTTGAGAAATTACAAGGGCAAGGCAAAGTGGTTGCAATGGCAGGCGATGGTATCAATGATGCGCCTGCACTCGCTAAAAGTGATGTAGGCATCGCAATGGGAACAGGAACAGATGTCGCTATTGAAAGTGCAGCCATTACTTTGGTTAAGGGCGATTTACACGGTATCGTAAAGGCAAGAAACCTAAGTGATGCAGTAATGCGCAATATTAAACAAAACCTCTTTTTTGCGCTTATCTATAATACCTTGGGAATTCCAATTGCGGCAGGACTACTGTATCCGTTTTTCGGAATACTCTTATCGCCAATGATCGCGGCCTTGGCAATGAGCTTTAGTTCGGTTTCGGTAATTGCTAACTCATTACGTTTAAAAAGTAAAAATATATAATCTAACAAATTCAATACTTATGAAATACAAAATTTTAATAATCCTATTGGTAGTTGCTTTCATCGGCTGTAAAAACGAAGGAAAGAACAATTCCGAAATAGAGACAGAACACAATCATACCCAAAGTGAACCTAAATCCGAGAACAAAAAATCCCTTAGCCCACATACATCGGCAATGGCGATGATAGGCGATGCACATATCCATATAGATTATTCGTCGCCAGGCGTAAGGGATAGAATCATTTTCGGTGGACTGTTGGCTTACGACCAAGTCTGGCAGGCTGGTGCCCATATGGCTACTTGGNTGGAAACAAATAAGGATTTAGAAATNGACGGTAAAGAATTGAAAGCNGGGAAATANGGGTTTTTTGTAATTCCNAATCAGGAAGAATGGACNGTCATTTTCAACCGGAATTGGAACCAACACGGTAAGGACGACTATACTGAAAAAGATGATGTATTAAGATTTAAAGTGACACCTAAGATTTCCGAAGAAATCCAGGAACATCTGGAATATAAAGTAAACAAAACAACAGAGAATTCTGGAACAATCTCTATGAGTTGGGAAAAAGTCACGATTGAATTTCCTTTCGGAATTAAATAATTAATAACAAAAAAACCAAAAATTATGAATTCAAATGAACACACAACTTCAGGAAAATCTAAAAATCACTACACACGTTTTGTAGCAATGCTAGCTTGCTCTTTTGTAGCTATGTATATTACAATGTATTTGAATACCTATGCATGGGACCACGTATGGTTCAGCCTTACACGATTCTATATGGTCTGCCTTGGTATCGCCGCTATGGCCATTATTATGTTTGTGGCAATGCGTAGTATGTATCAAAATAAAAAGAAAAACATTGCCATAGTCTTGGGAAGTATCGTTCTCTTTGCAGGTGCATTGGGACTGGTACGTGATCAAAAGTCGACCGTGGGTGATATACTTTACATGAGAGCAATGATACCGCACCACTCAATTGCAATCCTTACCAGCGAGCGGGCTGATATTGAAGATCCTGAAGTCAAAAAATTGGCCGAAGAAATCATTAAAGCACAACGTAGGGAAATTGCCGAAATGAAAGCAATGATTGAACGTTTAGAGAACGAAAAGTAAAATTATGAACAAGAACATTTTATATATAGCAATAGCCATAATAGTAGGTTTGGGCGCAGGCTGGCTCATTTTTGGCAGTTCTTCAGAAGAATCAATGTCAAACAAGAACAAGGCGGATATGTCAGAGTCACACGACCATGCTGACGAGAGCGCAGATGAGATGTGGACCTGTTCAATGCATCCACAGATTATGCAACCAGAACCTGGCGATTGTCCCATATGTGGAATGGACTTAATCCCTGCGGAAGCTGGTGCAGATGGTCTCGCCGTAAACGAAATAAAAATGACCGAAAATGCAATGGCTTTAGCAAATATCCAGACCACTATCGTAGGGAATGCGAAAGCCAGCGATGATGATGGGTTGATTTCTCTTTCGGGAAAAATAGCTGAAAACGAAGAAAACAATACCATTCAAGCCAGTTATTTTAAAGGTAGAATTGAACGACTTAATATTAACTATGAAGGTCAGCAAGTAAATCGCGGTCAGTTATTGGCAACCATTTACGCACCAGACCTTGTAGCAGCACAGCAGGAATTAATTACTGCTGCATCACTTAAGGCATCACAACCAGCTTTATACAAAGCTGTGCGTAACAAACTCAAAAACTGGAAACTTTCAGAAAAACAAATCAATGCTATTGAAGAAAGTGGAACGGTACGAGAGAATTTTCCGATTTATGCAACTGTTTCAGGAACGGTTTCAGAAGTAATGGCAGCACAGGGCGATTATGTAAATCAAGGACAACCTATTGTTAAATTAAGCAACTTAAATTCCGTTTGGGCAGAATTTGATGCTTATGAAAATCAGATAGCGCAGTTCAGCTTGGGACAAAAAATTAACATTACAACAAATGCCTATCCTAATAAGGAATTTGAAGGAACAATTTCTTTCATAGACCCTATACTTAATAATGCTACGCGAACCGTAACGATACGTGCAACCCTTCAAAATAAAAACGATCTGTTTAAGCCAGGAATGTTTGTAACGGGTAAAGTTAAAGGCATAACGCAAACTATGGAAAATACATTTACCATCCCTGCAAGTGCTGTATTATGGACGGGCGAGCGCTCCTTAGTATATGTAAAAACCAATCCTAATGAGCCTGTATTTGAAATGCGCGAAGTAACTTTGGGCAATCGCTCAGGTGAAAATTATCAGGTATCTACTGGATTAAATAATGGCGATGAAATTGTTACCAATGGAACGTTCACGGTAGACGCTGCAGCACAATTACAGGGTAAAAAATCAATGATGAATCAGCAGATGATGCAGGAGGAAAAAGTCACGATGGGCACTACGGACCTGCCTGCCGGCAAAGCAGGAATGAGTTTCAGTAAAGCGTTTAGTTCTGATTTTAGTAAGGCATTACCGTCGTATCTTAAAATGAAAAATGCGTTTGTGGCAAGCGATGCCGGTCGGGTTTCCTCCTTCGCGAAAGCAACATCTGACAAATTGAAGGCACTATCGACAGAAGGTTTAGGCAAGATGGAAAGACAACATCTAACCAAAAGTATAGAGATGCTGGATGCCATTGCCAACAACGATATTCTGGAAAACCAGCGTGCGCACTTTGTACTTCTAAATGAGAATATGGTACCTATTGCGATGAATATTCACGACTTATCTGGGTATTATATCCAAGAATGCCCTATGGCCAATAATAACAAAGGGGCAGTGTGGTTAAGTACAGAAGAAGAAGTAAAAAACCCCTACTATGGCGATGCAATGTTAACCTGTGGTAGTGTGATTGATTCAATTCAGTAAACTTGACTCAAAATCGGGAATTAGTCTACTTCAAATAAATTAAGAAATGCCTTCTCTATTAAATCAGAATGAAAAAATTAAAGGCATTCGCTTACTTTTACACATACACCGTACAATTCGTACTTTTTAATCTTTAAATTCTGAAATTATGATTACAATATATCACAACCCTAGATGCAGCAAGTCCAGACAAGGACTTGAAATTGTTAAAGAAAGTGGTAAGGATTTTAAAATAATAAAATACCTGGATGCTCCCATTTCCGAAGAAAAACTAGTAGAAATTATTAACCTTCTCAATATTGCACCTATCGATTTGGTGCGTAAAAACGAAGCCATCTGGAAAGAAAACTACAAAGGCAAAAGTTTGACCGATGTCCAGGTCATAAAAGCAATGACTCAAAACCCTAAATTAATGGAACGCCCCATTGTTGTAAATGGTCAAAAAGCCACGATTGGCAGACCCCCAGAAAGCATTCTCGATATTTTATAATTTTGAGATTTTTATTTAACAAAACTTTGGGGTTTCTAGTTTAAACCCCAGTGTATTTTCGTAGTCGAAGAAGAAAAATTGACCATGAAATTAGTTACCAGCTTACTTGCCTTACTATTTACTACTTTTTTAATTGCACAAAATACCAGCACCATTACGGGGAAAGTCCTTGAACAAGGCACTAACTATCCCCTGGAATATGCAACCGTATCTTTTATTGATGCCTCCGGAAAAACTGTAGAAGGCGGTATTACCGACTTGGATGGTAACTATGCAATTACGATTCCGGCTGGAGTCTACACTGTGAAATACGAGTTTATTAGCTATAAATCGGTTGAAAAACCAAACCAAAACCTTCAAAAGGACACCACCTTACCTACCGCATATCTTTCATTAGATTCAGAAAGTCTGGACGAAGTTGTAGTACGTGCCGAAACCACCGAGGTTCAGATTAGACTTGACAAAAAAGTGTACAACATAGGGAAAGATTTAACAACCAGTGGAGCAACGGTAAGCGATGCCTTAAGCAACGTTCCCTCCGTAACGGTAGATGTGGACGGTGCTATTGCGCTTCGGGGAAATGAAAACGTCCGTATTTTAATTAATGGTAAACCCAGTGCCATTGCAGGTTTTGGAAGTACCGATGCCCTACGCCAACTGCCGGCAGATGCCATTGAGCGCGTAGAAGTAATTACGTCGCCATCGGCCAGGTATGATGCCGAAGGCACCGCAGGTATTCTAAATATTATACTTCGAAAAGAAAAAACCTTAGGATTAAACGGTTCTGTGCAAACTAATATTGGGGTTCCGTTGAGTAGCGGCATAAGTGGAAATATTAATTTACGTACCGACAAATTCAATATTTTTAATACTACAGGTATTCGGTATAGAGAATCCCCGGGAAATGCATATTTTGAAACCCGGTATTTAAACCCAAATGCTTCAAACCCCCTGGTAATAGAAGACAGAGAGTACGAACGCCTTAACAGAGGATTTAACACCAACTTAGGGATTGAATATTTTTTAACTGAAAAAAGCTCCCTTACCGCTTCAGGATTTTTACGCTTAGGAGATGATGAAGATACTACAACCAATTTAACACAGGAGTTTGATGCAGCAAATGCCCTGGCAGTACTAAGAAGCCGTATAGAAACCGAAACAGAAGAAGATACCAGTCTTCAGTTTTCATTAAATTATATAAACAATTTTAATGATGACGGTCATAAGCTAACTATAGATTTGCAGGCCGAAGATGACCAGGAAACTGAAACTTCCTTTATTGATGAGTTTAACACCTTCCCTACCAACCAACAATTACCTGCCGAATTTATTACCCAAAAAGAAGATCAGAATGAATATTTAGTTCAGGCAGACTATGTGCTACCCATTGGTGAAAACTCCCAATTTGAAGCCGGATACCGTGGAAATTTTGAAAAAACAACAACCGATTACTTACTCACCGAACAACTTGTGGTAGACGGGCCCTTTGTAAGAAACGACAGTCTTTCTAACGTGTTTACCTACGAAGAAAATGTAAATGCACTGTACACACAATACGGAAATAAATTTGGTAAATTCTCGTTTTTACTTGGGCTTAGACTAGAAGATACACAGCTAAAAGGAGAGGTAACAGGAGAAGATATTACCAGCAATGACGACTTTAACGTAAATTTTGACAATAGCTACACAGGACTCTTTCCAACCGTAAATCTGGTGTATGAACTCGGGGAGCGTGAAAATGTGACCCTTGGTTACAACAGAAGGATTAACCGTCCGCGTGGGTATTTTATTAACCCTTTTCCCTCTAGAAGCAGTGAGGCCAATGTGTTTCAAGGAAATCCCAGTTTGCGACCAGCCTTTGCCAATGCATTTGACTTAGGTTATTTAAGACGATGGAGAAAATTAACACTTACCACCTCGGTGTATTACCAACGGGAAACCGATGCTTTTGAACGGGTAAGTGAAGATACAGGACAGGTAACACCCAATGGCGTCCCTATTATTAGAACGATACCTTTTAACTTGTCTACAAATGAGCGCTACGGTTTTGAGGCAGGCGTCCTGTACAATCCCGCCAAATGGCTTCGCTTAAATGGAAGTTTCAACTTTTTTGGTTTTCAAACCGAAGGAGTGTTTAATGGAGTAGATTACGGTACCGAAAACACCAGTTGGTTTGCTCGGGGTAGCAGCAAAGTTACCCTGCCGTATAAAATAGACTGGCAAACAACCGCTTTTTATCGAGGCCCGAGAAATGACGCGCAATCTGAAACAGAAGGGCTATTAAGCATTAACCTGGCCTTTAGCAAAGATATTATGGGAGATAGTGCTACCATTGGCTTTAATGTAAGCGATTTGTTGAATTCCAGAAAAAGAATCACACACACCGAAACAGCGTCCTTTATTAGTGATAGCGAATTTCAGTGGAGAGAGCGACAGTTTAATTTAAGTTTTACATACCGCTTCAACCAGAAGAAACAACGCCAACGCGGCAGAGACCAAGGAGATTTTGATGATGACGGAGGTGACTTTGGAGGCTAATGCTAGAGCAGAACGATAGGTAATTAATGGAATACTATAAAATTTAAAAACAAAAAAAGGAGCTCTGTTGGAGCTCCTTTTTAATGGTATATATATAGCAATTAATTTGCTTCTGCTTCTCTTTTCTTTGCTTCGCGTTTTAATTTGAAATTTTCATACAACGCCCCGCCAATCCAATACGGAATAAAAGACACTAAAAATATCATTAACCAAAAACCGATGGTTAAAATGGTTAAAAATGCTAAAAATCCTAAATACTGGTCAAAATCGAACATAAGGTGTGTCTTTTTAATTAAGCTGTGGCAAAGATAAAAAGGTTTTTTCAGAAAAAACAAAAAAACGTTCCTATTTATCCACAACAATTAAACAACTGCCTATTTGAACCAACCTTCCGCTTTTTGTACCTTTGCAACTCTAAAAATAAACCACTATGAACTACCGAATTGAAAAAGATACCATGGGCGAGGTACAAGTACCAGCCGATAAGCTCTGGGGCGCACAAACAGAGCGTTCCCGAAATAATTTTAAAATAGGCACTCCTGCTTCTATGCCTCTGGAAGTAGTATATGGTTTTGCCTACTTAAAAAAGGCAGCCGCCCACACCAATTGTGATCTGGGTGTGCTCGCCGAGGAAAAAAGAGATCTAATTTCTAAAGTTTGTGATGAAATTTTAGCAGGAAAACACGACGATCAATTTCCTTTGGTAGTTTGGCAAACAGGAAGTGGTACGCAAAGTAACATGAATGTAAACGAAGTGGTTGCCAATCGCGCACATCAGTTAGCCGGTAAAACCATTGGTGAGGGAGATAAAACCCTTCAACCCAATGACGATGTAAACAAGAGCCAGTCCAGTAACGATACCTTCCCTACAGGAATGCACATTGCAGCTTATAAAAAAATTGTAGAAGTTACCATTCCTGGGGTAGCGCAATTGCATAAGACGTTAGTTGCAAAATCGAAAGACTTTAAAGACATTGTAAAAATTGGCCGCACCCATTTAATGGATGCCACTCCCCTAACTTTAGGACAGGAATTTGGTGGGTATGCTTCGCAACTGGATCACGGATTAAAAGCATTAAAAAACACACTGGCACACCTTTCTGAACTGGCATTAGGAGGAACTGCTGTAGGAACTGGAATAAATACTCCGGAAGGATATGCTGTAAAAGTAGCGGACTATATCGCAAAATTTACCGAGCTTCCTTTTATTACCGCCGAAAACAAATTTGAAGCCCTTGCGGCCCACGATGCCATTGTGGAAAGTCACGGTGCCTTAAAGCAACTGGCAGTTTCTCTTAACAAGATTGCTAACGATATCAGGATGCTAGCCAGCGGCCCAAGAAGTGGTATTGGCGAAATTACCATTCCAGCTAATGAGCCAGGCTCTTCAATTATGCCAGGAAAAGTAAACCCTACCCAGTGTGAAGCCCTAACCATGGTATGCGCACAAGTAATGGGTAACGATGTTGCCATAGGTGTTGGAGGCATGCAAGGACATTATGAATTAAACGTTTTTAAACCTGTAATGGCTGCCAATATATTACAGTCGGCACAATTACTTGGGGATGCCTGTGTGTCTTTTGACGAGCATTGTGCTCAGGGTATTAAGCCAAATACCGAAGTAATTCAAAAAATGCTGAATAACTCTTTAATGCTGGTGACCGCGTTAAATACCAAAATAGGCTATTACAAAGCTGCTGAAATAGCCAACACAGCACACAAAAACGGAACTACCTTAAAAGAAGAAGCTGTAAACTTAGGGTATCTTACTGCAGAAGAATTTGATGCCTGGGTTAAACCCGAAGATATGGTTGGCAAACACTAAATTTAATTTTTTTAACACCCTACAAACTCCTGCCTTAAAAGCAGGAGTTTTTTTGTAGCTGCTAAAACAATACACTTTAAAAAAAAGGCTTTTTTATCGATTAAATGCAAATAAGTTAGTTGAAATGTAATTTTTATGTATATTGGACTACCCAAATTAGTAAACCCTACTTATTATGAGACTACGATTTTACCCCGTATTGTGGTGTCTTTTAACGGTGATTTTCTTGTCCCCAACAAGTTCTGAAGCCACTTCAAAAGTAACTGCTACTAAAGCTAAACCTCTTGAAGATAAAGACATTACTATTAATCGAGAGACAAGTTTATTTGCCTCCTACAATTCCTTTACGGCAACAAACCAAGTGCCTGTTTCAAGTGTTACAAAAAAACCAAGGACTTCCGTTTTTGGTAACAGTGCATTTACAGAAAATGCGTCGGTTGAGGAATTTTCCTACAATTCAAATGAAATTCCACGTTCCAGATTAGAAGAAATTTCAGAAAAAAATATTGAAGTAGCGTATGCTTCAACTACAGCTTCTAAAAAATCCTTTTTACAAGGGTTGTATTATGGATTTGCAGTTATGGTACTGCTAATTAACCTGGTATGCTTTTTCATTTTTGAAGAAAAATTATTTCTGTACTATGCGGTCGCATTATTTGGCATTACAGCAGTTTTCTTTTTTAATGATGGCCTTCATCATCTGCTAGGCTTACCCAGTTTTACCAATCCTTTCTTAATACAATCGTTGCTATTGTGGTTTGCGATGGGTAGTAGCGCCTTGTTTGCTTCTAACTATTTAAATATGCATGAGTTTTACCCAAAACTAAAATTAATAACCTATCCGTTAATTCTAATTGGAGGCTTATTGGCTACAGCGGCTTTAATAACTGGTGAGATAGTAATAGGATACGCTACCAATTTTGTATCTATTTCTGTATTGGTGTATTACTTTGGAGCAAGTGTTATTTTGTTCAGTAGAAAGAATTACGCTAAGTTTTATGCCATTGCAGCATTTATTCCGCTATTGTTTGTAATAGATTTCTTTATCTTAAAAAATCTTGGAGTAAACTTCCTGTCTACCCAGTCTGTTCATATTAAAACTGCGGGGCTTGTTGAAATGTTAATTCTTACGTACGCTATAGTCTACCGTATGAGAGCTATAAAAGAAGAACACGAAATGCGTCAATCTGAAATGCGTATTTTCCTGAAACGCCAAGAAACTATGAACCGTCAAAGTGCTATTAAATTAATGGAAGACGTCTATCTTGAAAACCTGATTATGCACTACGATTTGGATGGGCTGGAAATTAAGCTCCTGCAATACATAAGTGAAGGCAAAGAAAACGAGAAAATTGCACGGAAATTAAAAACCACCGAAGCCGATGTAGAAGAACTTACCAAAGAACTTTACCTCAAACTGGAAATTGGCGAACAAATAAAGGAAGATTATCGCTTACTGGATAGCCAACCAGATTATCTGTACAATTAATATAAAGATGATGTTACCGTAATAAAGAGGCTGTCTAAAAAGTGTACTCATATTGTCAAACTGAGCTTGTCGAAGTTTTAACAGTATTGACTAGCAATACATTTCGACAGGCTCAATGTGACAAATTCATGATTTTGACACTTTTTAGACAGT